>JAHEHB010000579.1 GCA_024644775.1 Deltaproteobacteria bacterium | reverse complement strand
GATCTATATTTTGCGAAGAGTTGGCCTTATCCGCTAATTGCCAGGGCGTAAATGGTCGTTGATACAATACGATTGACGAAGAGACTTGCTTGAGGGCTTCAAGTGAAACATCCTGGCGCGCTGGATCGTAGAGATTTTTCCGGGTCGCTACCCAGAGGACAATACCCGCCAGACTCAACAAAATAATCAAGCCGCTTGCGATTTCATATCTCGTGATATGTTGCCGATTTATCCGACGACGCCTCGGATTAAAAAGTCTGACGTTTGGCATGGATGACTGTTTCTATTTGAATTGCCGGCACCAGCAGAGGATTATACATCGGGTTAAGGTGAACCAGCAAGCATAAATCAGCACTGTTTCTCAAGGTAAAAGCATCAGCAGAAAAATAATATGGTGACAATGGGCATGGCGCTACCAAAATCGCTGGTGAAGATTTAAAGGGACTCACAAACGTGTTTCCAACCGCTTATCAAAACCGCACGAGTCTAAAGATGCAGAATGGGTGAGATATTTCCAGGTTGTGTGCAGGTGTATTTTAAATGAATTTAACCAATCGTAAACATGCAGCAGCTGTTTGGAGAGAACCGTATAGCGATCCTTGCGTCCCTTGCCCTGTTCGACCCTGATCACCTTACGTGATGGGTCGCTTTCGATATGCTTCGTTTTGATTAGATGAGAGATGACCAAAGAGAATAGACGGCGATTGCAGCTAACAGAAAATCAACGATGTACAGAATAAAATACCAAGCGGATGACATG
The DNA here is from genome assembly GCA_024644775.1 of Deltaproteobacteria bacterium. Next base: position 2,130 of record JAHEHB010000579.1, on the reverse strand, counting down.
CTATAATTCCTATCACCCCGATGAGTCACCATCCTCTCCCTATCCAATTGCCAGCACTGATTTCCAAGGCTCAATCTTTCTATTGGGTTGTTCAATGGTGAACCCAACTCTTTGTAAAACTGTTCCCCCTTGGGTATCTTCTCGTTTGACATGAAAGGTCTGGTAAAAAGAATGATTGGCCTTCACCCCCTTCAAAGCAGAATCAAGCACCATAATAGGCTCTCGACTCGACACCACAAGGTTGTCAAAAACCTCATCAAAAGATTATTCCTTTCGCTTGTATGGTTGAAGATTTTTCGGTATCTTTTTCAGCAGGTTGGATGGTATTAGCAGGGAAAATTATCTCAGAGAAGAGAGCGGCCTTAGCGAGTCGATCTCCTTTTCTTGGATGCAATTATATTATAGTTCGGTGCTTCCAAGCGGCTCTTTTAGGTGAGGATATTTCTCCTCGGAGATGCTGTGGACTGCCCGCGGCTCGACCTTCCCCATCATGACGATGACCACGTGTTTCACCAATTCCCGCTCAAGCAGGATCACCTTATCGGCCACACGTCTGCCATCCATCTCCACCCAGGCGACTCCACGCACGCACTGATGCGGATTTTCCACCTGAATATCATAGATTGTCCGTCCATGCCGATAGCGGAGGCTAAAACGTGGCCAGGTTGCAGGGATTACCGGATCAATCCACAGCTGATTTCCCCTTACTTTGAGTCCCAGGACCTCTTCCGTCCAGGCCCGGTACATCCATGCTGCCGCCCCGGTATACCAGGACCAGCCTCCCTGGCCAATACGGCCTGGCAGGCGATAGACATCAGCGGCGACCACATAGGGCTCGACCCCGTAATGCCAGACTGCTGCCGCGTCACGGGTATGTTCAATCGGGTTGAGCAGGCGGAGCAGTTTGACAGCCCGCTCCCCATCGCCTCTGCGGGCGAGGGCCATGGCCATCCACAGCGCGGCGTGGGTGTACTGGCCACCGTTCTCTCTTACCCCGGGGGGATATCCCTTGATATAACCTGGCGATGGCTCAGACTTATCGAAAGGAGGCGTGAAGAGTAATGCCAGACCCTCATCCTCACGGACGAGATGAAGCCAGGCTGACTCGAGGGCCTCTTCGGCCCGCGCGGGTATAGCGGCGCCTGAGAGCCAGGCCCATGATTGAGGCAGGGAATCGATTTTTGCCTCAGTGTTTGTGGCCGATCCAAGCAGTGAGCCGTCATCGAATGTCCCCCGCAGATACCACTCGCCGTCCCAGCCTGCCTGTTCGATCCGTTTGATGAGGTCAGTTTTCTTGGCCAGGTAGTATTGACTCAGTTCCGGATCATTCATAAGCGTTGCCAATTCGGTCATTCCCTGCAAAACATCACAAAGAAACCAACCGAGCCAGATGCTTTCCCCTCTTCCTTCTGCCCCTACCAGGTTCATACCGTCGTTCCAGTCACCGGTTCCCATTAAAGGGAGGCCATGGGGGCCTGCCGTCAAGCCGCGACTGACAGCGCGCCGGCAGTGTTCAAAAAGGGTGGCCTGTTCAGCAGTGATTTCAGGGATAGAAAATTGCTCATGCTGATCTTCTGCAAGGAGCGCACTGCTCAGGAAGGGAATCTCCACCTTGAGGATATCCGCATCGTCGGTGGTGCGGACATATTGGGCTATCACGTAAGGCAGCCAGAGCAGATCGTCGGAGATACGGGAGCGAATCCCGGCCCCGGCTGGTTCATGCCACCAGTGCTGGACATCCCCTTCCCGGAACTGTCGACTTGCAGCCCGCAGAATCTGGTCACGGGCAATTTTGGGTCTGGCGTAAAGAAAGGCCATGACATCCTGCAGCTGATCACGAAAGCCGAAGGCGCCGCCTGACTGGTAGAAGGCGGAGCGTCCCCAGAGGCGGCAGCTGAGCGACTGGTATTGCAGCCAACGGTTGACCAGCAGATCAACAGCAAGTTCCGGGGTATTGACCTCAATGGTGCCGAGCAGCTCATCCCACCAGGCTCTGGTCTCGTCAAAGGCGTCTTCAAATGCTCGTTCCTCGCGAAAGCCCTGCACCAGTTTCCGGGCCTCTGCCACCGAATCGGCCTGGCCGAGTATGCAGACGATATGCCGCCGTTCGCCAGGCGCCATATCCAGGCT
>JAHEHB010000204.1 GCA_024644775.1 Deltaproteobacteria bacterium | reverse complement strand
TCAAGACTTGATTTTCGTTTATTGACATTTCGTCGCCGGCTGGATAATAATGCCAACCGTCGTTAGGGGGTTTTGGAAAATGATAGCTAAAAAAATATGAATATTTCCCACATCGTTACCCCCCGTGGTCTCTATAAAATCGGAGCTTTATGAAAATAGACGCAGTGAATATCGGAGATATTGAAATCGGACCGGGTGCACCGCTGGCCCTCATTTCGGGTCCTTGTGTCATAGAGGATTATGAGACGACGCTTGAGATTGCAACATACCTAAGGGAATTGACCAAAAAATTACAAATCCCTTTCATTTTTAAAGCCTCCTATGATAAAGCCAATCGCACATCCATCGAGTCTTTTCGTGGGCCTGGAATCAGTGAAGGGCTCCGCATCTTGGGTGCAATTCGAAAAACGCTTGATATCAGGGTATTGTCGGATGTTCATCAAATTGATGAGATCGAAGATGCTGCGCAGGTTTTGGATATTATCCAGATCCCGGCGTTTTTGTGCCGACAAACCGATTTTATCTTAGCAGTTGCAAAAACGGGAAAACCGGTTAACATCAAGAAAGGACAGTTCCTCGCCCCGTGGGATGTAGCCCATGTCGTAAAAAAGGTAGTGTCCACCGGGAACAGGAAAATACTTATTACCGAACGAGGGACCCTGTTTGGGTACAATAACCTGGTTACGGATTTTCGTGGCATTAAGATCATGCAGGATACAGGTTTTCCGGTTATTTTCGATGCAACCCACAGTGTTCAGCTGCCTGGGGGTTTTGGAAAAAGCTCCGGGGGACAGAGAGAATTTGCGCCCGTGCTTGCGAAAGCTGCAGCGGCTGCGGGTGCGGACGGAATATTTATGGAAGTTCACACGGATCCTGAAATCGCAAAATGTGATGGTCCGAATTCATTAAATCTCGATTCGATGTCGGATCTTGTATCAAAGTTAAAAGCAATCAGAAGCATCGTTTCTGCCGCTGATCCCGCACATGTACAGGAAAACACGCAGGGCGATTATGGCGTATGATCAACGAAGAGATAGATAAACTAAAAGTGATCGAAGTGTTGTTGCTGGATGTGGATGGTGTCTTGACCGATGGCGGTATTATCTACAACGACGATGGCTCAGAAACGAAGGTTTTTAACGTAAGAGATGGTCTGGGTATTCGTCTGCTGCGACAGGTAGGCATAAAGGTGGGTATCGTTACCGGTCGGCAATCAAAGGCGCTGGTTCATCGATGTCAAAATCTCGGCATCGCGCTCATTTATGAAAATGTAAAAGCCAAAGCCGCGGTTTTGGGCGATATTAAATATAAGACAGGGATTGCCCCTGAAAAAATGGCGTTTATGGGAGATGACCTCTCCGATCTTCCCTTGATGCAGCGTGTCGGACTCTCGATTGCGGTTGCAGATGCCCATGAAATGGTTATTCGCAAAGCCGATTGGGTCACCACCGCAAACGGCGGCGCAGGTGCCGTACGAGAAGTCTGTGAATCGATTCTAAAAGCCAAATCGCTTTGGGAGGATGTTTTAGAGGGTTTCTCATAATGCGTCGTTTGGTCGGAACGAAACAAAAAAAACTCAAGCTGTTGCTGCTATCTGGAATTTTCATTTCTTTTGGCATTATCCTTGCATCTTTCATTAAACATCGTTATCATACAGATGAGACTGACTCACCCGTATCTCCGGTTCAGGGGGATGCAAACATCGCCATGGAAAGAGTGCACCAGACCGCTACAAAGGACGGTGCGACAGAATGGAGCTTAGACGCAATATCTGTGACATATTTCGATGAACAAAAGAAAGCCTTGTTCGAGGATCTTTCTGTTACTTTTTTTCTCAGGGATGGGACACACGTTTATATGACGGCAGACAAGGGGGTTTTGAAAACAGATTCAAACGACATTGAAGTCACTGGCAATGTTGTGGTAAAAAATGTAGATTATAAGCTAAAAACCGATATTCTTCACTATAATCACAAGGAGCGAATGATTTTCTCAAAGGTACCTGTGGAAATTATCGGTGCGGCCTTCAGGTTGGACGCAGATTCCATGTCCATCGATTTAAATCGACACAAAGCGATATTTAAGGGGAACATCAAGGGAAACATTCATGAAAAAATCATGCTTTAAACCGATTCATCGCCTCATCGTCTCAGTGTCTCTTATAGTCATTCTGACACCGGCATTCGGAATTGTCGGATCGACGAATGCACAGGATAAACCCATTATCGCGACCGATTCGAACGAACCGGTCCGCATCTCTGCCGACACGTTGACGGTTCATGATAATGACAGACAGGCTGAGTTTACCGGAAGTGTCAAGGCATCCCAGGGAAATAACGTTATCCGGTCTGATAAACTAAAGATTTATTATAAAAGCGGATTCGGTGGAGAAGAAAAGAAGCCGGCAGGAGAGGAAACCATCGAAAAACTAGTCGCCAGCGGCAACGTCAGGATTCGCTTTGACGAAAACATTGCGGTATCCGAAGATGCCGTTTATGTTACCGAAACGCGTGTTTTGGTTCTCACGGGCGAAAATTCGAAAATTACAAAAGGAAATGATTCCATATCCGGGTCTAAAATAACCCTTTACAGAGATGACGGACGTATTACTATTGAAGGCGGGGAGAAAAAAGACGGGCAGAAAGGTCGCGTCGAAGCTGTGTTTTATCCCGGAACAAAAGGCGGTATAAGATAGGCTAATGGCGGTACTTTCGCTTCAAAAACTTATCAAAATCTACCATAACAGGGCCGTGGTAAACGGCGTAAACCTCAACGTTGAAAGCGGAGGTGTGGTGGGGTTGTTAGGACCAAACGGAGCCGGAAAAACAACCACTTTTTATATGACCATTGGTATCATCAAACCAGAGCAAGGAAAAATATTTTTAAACAACGAGGACATCACCGAATGTCCCATGTATTTGCGAGCACGCAAAGGTGTCGGTTATCTTCCTCAAGAACCGTCGGTATTCCGGAAATTAACGGTCAAACAAAATGTCATGGCGATTCTTGAAACGTTACCATTATCAAAATCAGAACAAGAAAAACGCGCATCGAATATTCTGGATGAATTGGGCATTTGGCATCTGTCCGACCAGAAAGCCAGCCTGTTATCAGGGGGAGAAAGACGGCGGCTTGAAATCAGTCGATCACTCTCTACAAATCCATCTTTTATGTTGCTAGATGAGCCGTTTGCGGGTATTGATCCACTGGCGGTGATTGATCTTAAAAAAATCATTGCCCATCTTCAACATCGGGGGATTGGCATTCTCATTTCCGATCATAATGTAAGGGAAACGTTGGAAGTATGCGATACGGCGTACATCGTCAATGAGGGGAAAGTGATTGAATCCGGTACACCCGAAAAAATAGCGTCAAGTGAAATTGCCCGAAGTTGCTATCTAGGAGAAGAATTCTGTTTATAATATGGTAATCGAACTAAGACAACAGCTCAAACTATCCCAACAGCTTATTATGACGCCACAACTGCAAATGGCCATCAAGCTTTTGCAGCTATCGCGACTTGAGCTGATGGATACCATTCGTCAGGAAATTGAAGAGAATCCCGCTCTTGAAGAAATCCAGGAAGGCTCTTCGGACGATCAACGCGAGGAAACCAATGAAGTTGTGCCACCGGAGCCTTCAACGAGCACCAAAGAAGTTGCCGTCGAGGAAAAAATCAGAGATGATATCGATTGGAGCAACTACATAGAAGAATACAATACCCCCTACAGGACGAGTTTTGAATCAGAAGACCGAGAGACCTCCGGATTCGAGGCCTTTGCAGTCGCAAAACCCTCGTTAAGTGATCATCTTTTCTGGCAATTGATGATGTCTTCGCCAACATCGGAAGAAGAAAAAATAGGAAGTTTCATTGTAGGAAACCTTAACACAGATGGTTATCTAGACATTTCAGTTGAAGAGCTTTGTAATGTTAGTGGCGCCTGTGCGGATACAGTGGAACGGGTGTTATCCCACATGCAAACATTCGATCCTGTGGGGGTCTGCGCCAGGAATCTAAAAGAATGTCTTCTTATACAGTGCAGGTACTTCGGGTTGGATAGTCCCCTCATTGTTGAAATTATCGAAAACCACTTGAATCACCTTGAAAATAAAAATTATAAGGCCATTACCAGAGCCTTAAAAATTAGCCTTAATGAAGTCATTGCTGCTGTTAACCTTCTTAAGGGGCTGGAACCAAAACCCGCCCGGCAATATAGCGATGAAGAGCCGCAATATATTACCCCGGATATTTATGTTCACAAATTCGAAGACGACTTCGTCATTTTGCTAAACGACGATGGAATGCCCAAACTTCGTGTGAATTCGTTGTACAGAAAAGCCGTCCATCGAGACGGTGAGATGTCTGATACGGCAAAGGAATATGTTCAGGACAAACTGCGGTCGGCGACGTGGCTCATTCGCAGCATACACCAGCGGCAAAAAACCATCTACAAAGTGATGGAAAGCATTGTGCGCTTTCAAAGGGATTTTTTCGATAAAGGAATCGCATACTTGAAACCGATGGTGCTCCGAGATGTCGCCCAGGATATCAGCATGCATGAATCCACAATAAGCCGGGTGACGACCAACAAATATGCTTACACACCACAGGGAACGTTTGAACTGAAATACTTTTTCAACAGCTCCATTAGCCGTATCCATGGGGAGGCCATTGCATCCGCCAGCGTTCAAGAGAAAATCAAGCAGATAATCGAAAGTGAAAACTCCAAAAAACCATACAGCGACAGTAAAATCTCAGAAATTCTGAAGGACGCAAATATCGATATTGCCCGACGTACGGTTGCCAAATATCGGGAAATGATGAAAGTGTTGCCCTCCAGCAAACGAAAGCAATTTTAGGGAGATTACGAGCATGCAGACATCGTTAACCTTTAAAAATCTTGACCCCTCCGATCATTTGAAATCATATATCCAGGAAAAACTCGACCGATTTGACAAATTCTTAGACAATCCGGCAGAGGCGAGCGTTGTCCTTGCAGTGGAAAAATTTCGTCATATCGCCGAAATCAGTGTGTCTGGTGACCGACTCAACCTCATCGGTAAAGAAGAAACAAATGATATGTATTCTGCCATTGATATGGCACTGGACAAACTTGAGAAACAGATTAAGAAAAATAAACAAAAAGTCAGAGAGCGCCGGGGCGCATCCAAGACCCTTGCAAAGGAACTGATGACAGCGGAAACATCCATTATCGAGGGGGAATCCGGCAGACAAATAAGGGTGCGAAACATCGAATACAAGCCGATGGACATTGAAGAAGCCACCATGCAAATGGATCTTGTGTCCGATAATTTTTTAGTGTTTACGAACGCCAAAACTGATAAAGTCAACGTACTTTATCGCCGGAAAGACGGCCACTATGGTTTAATCGAGCCCAGTAACTAATCCCACCGAGTGAAAATAATATGAAAATACTAGATGTATTGCAAAAAGAAGCCATCCTTGTCGATATGAAATCGACTGATAAAAAAGGCGTGTTGGACGAATTGGTAGATCCGATTGCTCGAATTGCCGGATTAAACCATGACGATCTTGTTCGTGTACTGATGGAAAGAGAGCAGTTGGGAAGCACCGGTATTGGTGGTGGAATCGGGATACCTCACGGCAAAGTGAAAGCCCTTGAATCCTTGATACTCGGCTTTGGTCTCAGTCGAAACGGCGTCGACTTTGAATCGATGGACGGGCGGCCCACATATATCTTTTTTCTGCTGATAACACCGGAAAACTCGACAGGTCTCCATTTGAAACTTCTTGCGAGGATATCTCGGGTATTAAAAAACGATCCGTTCAAGGAAAAATTGTTAATCGCAAAAAACCAGGATGATATTATCAACACCATTCAGGAGGAAGACGAAGACTTTTAGATACGAATTTATTCAATGATAAAAAGAGATGGTGGGTTGCGGTGGACATGCCCGCCATATTTTTTGTATGCACAATATAATTAATTTGACAGGTTAAAACCAGAAAAGATTGACCACAAGGCACGACGACACAACGTATAACTATTTGCTTTGTGTCTTGGTGGTTGCTAATACAAATTTCATAACGGACGGACGAAGTGAATCCATAGTGAAACAATTAAGCATCATCATCATTACAGGGCTTTCTGGTTCCGGTAAAAGCACGGCGATGGCGGCATTTGAAGATGCAAGATTTTATTGTGTGGACAATTTGCCGGTGGATTTGCTTCCAAAATTCCTCGAGCTACCGCGGCAAGTTTCCCCTGAAATTTTGGGCTTGGCCTTTGTTATGGATATTCGAGAAAAGAGATTCCTCGACAAATACCCCGTTATTTTTGAATCCCTCAGACAACAGGGATATCGCTTCAAGATACTATTTTTGGAAGCTGATGAAAATATTCTACTGCAGCGTTATAGCCAAACACGTAGACACCACCCCCTCGCCCAGGAAAAGGGTCTTTTGGAAGGGATCCGAACCGAAAAAAAGCGATTGAAAGATCTCAGAATCGCTGCTGACATTATTTTAAATACGTCGGACTATACCGTCCATCAGCTCAAGGCTGCCATTTTTGACATTACTCAAACAATTTCGGCACGGTTGCCGATGCGAATTACGGTACTTTCATTTGGGTATAAGTATGGTGTCCCACTTGAAGCGAATCTCGTAGTGGACGTCCGATTTCTTCCGAACCCATACTTTGTTCCAGAACTCAAAAATATGAATGGAGAAACCGAGGCGATCAAAAACTATGTTTTAAATGACGACGTTACCCAAAATTTCTTAAAAAAATATCTCGATCTGCTTGACTATCTACTTCCTTTGTATGAAAAGGAGGGAAAAGCCTACGTAACGATTGCCGTCGGTTGCACGGGGGGACGGCATCGTTCGGTGGTAATCGCAAGACACATATTTGACCATATTCGAACCCTCGGCAAAAAGATCGAAATTACGAATCGGGATATTTGCCAGGATGAAGGAACGACTCAAACAACCCGTAACCAACAAATACAATCATGATAGGAATTGTTATCGTCACACATCGTCAACTAGGAGATGCCCTGGTCGACGCTGCGGAATTTATTCTCGACAATAAACCTGAGGCAATTACGCCGGTCACCATCGACCTGAACGAAAACGCAGACACTTTACGAAAAAAAATCTCCGATGGCATTAAAAAGGTCGATCAAAAAAAGGGGATTCTTCTCTTAACAGACATGTTTGGGGGAACGCCATCGAATTTGAGCTATTCGTTTCTTGAAGAAGGTAAAATTGAAGTTCTGTCAGGCGTAAATCTTCCGATATTGATCAAGGCGATTCATTCCCGCCGTGAGATGAAACTTAGTGAACTTGCAGAAACACTTGAAGCATATGGCCAAAAGAGTATTTCGCTTGCAAGTAGAATCTTAAAAGGGAATAAAAAAAGTTAGGTGCTGTGTGGGATATCGTAGCCTTTTCAAAAGCGGATATCGATCCGGTGGTTGCTATTGAACAACGGGCGTTTCGACGTCCGTGGGGTCGAATCTCATTTTTAGAGGAATTGTCCTGCAAACAGGCGCTGAACTTTGTCGTAAGGGGTCGCGACACTCAAGACTCCGAGCAGGTGATTGCTTATTTGTGTGCCCATCTGAATTCTAAGGAAATCTATATTTTAAAACTGGCGGTGGACCACAAATGGCGCCGAAAGGGTATTGCATCGCAATTATTAAAGAAAAGCTTGTGGCAGGCTTCAAGGAAGTCCACGACCCTGGCAGTACTTGATGTCAGACGTTCCAACCGACCCGCCATTGAGCTCTATCAAAAACACGGGTTTCATACGGTTGGGGTACGACCCGAATATTATTCAGACACCGGGGAAGACGCCCTGGTGATGAGAAAATATCTAAGGAGGAATCATGAGTATAAAATTGGGTATTAACGGCTTCGGCAGAATTGGACGACTTGTTTTTAGAGCGGCATTGGCACATCCGGAAGTGGATGTTGTGGCGATAAACGATCTTACAGATTCTGCCACAATGGCTCATCTCCTAACGTACGATTCTGTCCACGGGCGTTTGGATTCAGAAGCCGTTGCCAAGGAGAATACGATCGAATTCGAGGGGAAATCCATTGCCATCTCTTCTGTAAAGAATCCGGCAGAGCTTCCCTGGGGAGAACTTGGTATCGATATTGTCGCGGAATGTACGGGGATTTTTAGGGATCGTGAAAATGCATCCAAACACCTTGCAGCCGGTGCGCGCAAAGTCATTATTTCAGCCCCTGCAAAGGACCCGGATATCACGATCGTAATGGGTGTCAACTCAAATCAATACGATCCCAGCAAACATCATATCGTTTCAAATGCATCCTGTACGACTAACTGTCTGGCGCCTGTGGCAAAAGTACTTTTGGAAAATTTCGGAATTCAAAATGGACTCATGACAACCATTCATGCCTATACCGGAGATCAGCGATTACTCGATTTTCCGCACAAAGACCTCCGCAGAGCAAGATCGGCGGCGCTTTCCATGATTCCGACAACCACCGGCGCCGCAAAAGCCGTGGCGTTGGTGTTACCCGAGCTCGATGGGAAACTAAATGGCCTCGCCATCCGCGTTCCTACACCCAACGTATCAATTGTCGATTTTGTCGCAACCATCGAGAAATCCGACATAACGGTATCTGACGTCAATAATGCACTCAGAAAGGCATCGGAAGAAGAACTCTCAGGTGTTCTCGGTTTCAGCGACAAACCGCTCGTATCCATCGATTTCAATGGTTCGCGGCTGTCTTCCATCGTGGATGCCCCAACCACCTATGTTGTTGACAACATGGTAAAAGTGCTTTCCTGGTACGACAACGAAACGGGATACTCAAACCGCATGGTGGATCTTGCAGCTATGATCGGAGAGCAATTGTAAACAGCTAATGAATTGGAGTTCAAAAATGGCAAAACGAGTACCCCTGCTGGCAGGAAACTGGAAAATGTACAAAACCGGTACCGAGGCTGCGGACGTCGCGCAGCAGCTTGTAAATCTCGTTGGAGAAGTCGACGACAGAGAGGTAATGATCGCCCCACCGTTCACAGCGCTTCAGCTGGTTTCCGACAGGCTAAAGGATAGTCCGGTTTCTTTGGGAGCACAAAACCTGCACTGGGAAAAAGAAGGTGCTTTTACCGGAGAGATATCCGCGTCTATGCTGATTTCGGTAGGATGTAAATATGTCCTCATCGGCCACTCTGAAAGGCGTCAGTATTTTGGTGAAACCGACGAAACGGTCAATAAAAGGATTGGAACGGCCATTGAAAATCAGTTAACCCCGGTTTTCTGCATCGGTGAATCCGAAGCCGAAAGAGACGCAAAACAGACGTTTTCTGTACTTGACAAACAGGTTGCAAAAGGGTTA
>JAHEHB010000578.1 GCA_024644775.1 Deltaproteobacteria bacterium | reverse complement strand
GCCAAAGTTTATCTGCTAGATACGAATCTTCAGCGTCTCCGGTATCTATCCGAAGTTATGCCGGGTAATTGTTTTCCAATCATGTCCAGTCCGGAAACCGTCCGAAGCCTGTTGAAACAAGCCGACCTCGTCGTGGGAGCGGTTCTCATCCCGGGTGCCAGAGCACCTAAACTCATCACGCGGGAAATGCTGACACTGATGAAAAAGGGGTCTGTCATTGTAGATGTGGCCATTGATCAGGGTGGCTGTATTGAAACCTCCAAACCCACAACCCATGATGACTGCATTTACGAAGTGGATGGAATCATACACTACTGTGTGGCAAACATGCCGGGTGCTGTCTCCTTTACGGCAACAAAAGCGCTCACCAATGCGACATTGCCCTATGCGCTTGAAATTGCAGATAACGGCATCGAAATCGCTGCCGGTCGCAATCCGGAAATTGCCAAAGGAATCAACATCTTAAACGGAAACGTGACGTACAAAGGTGTGGCGGAAGCTTTCGAACTGGAATTTAGACCAATTGAGACGGTTTTGAAGACCTCAAACCCAACGAATTCGGGGAGCTGATTTCTTCTTTTCAGCGATTTCGCCGATAATAAAGGCATTTTCTTTCATAGCGTTTAACCGATCTAAGACATCCTGGGCAGCATTGTCTGAAACAATGGCGATCATGCCGATTCCATTGTTAAACGTGCGCATCATTTCCGCATCGGCAATTTTTCCGGCTTGCTGTAAAAAATGGAAAATGGGGGGGGGCTCCCAGCTTGCGCGTTTCAGGACCACTTGGCATGCGCCAGGAATGATTCGAAAAAGATTGTTTACGATACCCCCTCCGGTGACATGAACCAGTCCAAGTATCGGAAGATCTCTTGTTAGATGATAGATGGTTTCTGAATAAATCCGAGCAGGGATAAGCAGCTCTTCGCCGAGGGTTTTTTCGAGTTCCGGTACATGTGAGTCGATCTTCAGATTTAAGATATCAAAACAGATCTTGCGAACCAGCGAATATCCGTTGCTATGGAGACCACTGGATGCAATACCGAGAATTTTGTTGCCCACGCGGATCTCCGACCCATCAATGATCTTGTCGTTGTCTACAATGCCGACAGCAAATCCAGCCAGGTCATATTCATTTTTTTTGTAAAATCCCGGCATTTCAGCTGTTTCACCGCCGATCAATGCGCATCTCGCCTCTTTGCATCCCTTGCCGATGCCGGAGATCACAGCCGTTGCAATCTCCTCGTTGAGTTCACCCATAGAAAGATAATCGAGGAAAAACAGCGGAGTGGCGCCTTGAACCGAGATATCATTGACACACATGGCGACCAAATCGATACCCACCGTATCATGTTTCCCCATCATGAAAGCAATCTTCAATTTGGTGCCAACGCCGTCGGTGGAACTCACAAGAACCGGTCTTTCATAATCATTCATCGTTAGCGAAAACAGTCCGCCGAAGCCACCAATCTCACTCATAACACCCAGGCGGCGGGTATCATTGGCGATCTTTTTGATGGTTCTGACGAATCGGTCTGCCTTATCGATATCGACACCGGCATCTGCGTAGGTCAGAGATTTATTCATTCCAGACTCCTGCATCAAAGCGTAACGGTAATTTTCGAAAAAGTAGACTGTTCGGATGCAAATGTCAAAATATATTTTAACAAACACCTATGGATTACCCGGACCACCGATTGAAATATTACTCGGCACCCCTGTTACCTTCATATCTTCAAGGACCCGTCCCTATAAAAAACCGATGAATCATTTTGATTTCATTCTTTAAAATTGATACACAAGTATTGCACCCTCAGTTTGACGCGAGTACCTGTTGATGTACGTCTTGCATCCATTCACCGAAAAAAAGGGGTGCGAAACTTGTGATTAAAGACACTTTACCCCGCTTGACATATCGAATGAACCATACTCAACCCCATGAATTCGAACAAAAAAGCAATCTTCTGGTTATCCACCAGGGCGCACTGGGCGATTTCGTCGTAACGTTCCCTACCCTTCTCACACTAAAAAACCGCTTTCGTCGAATCGATGCGATTTGTCAAAATAAGCTGGGAAAACTAGGAAAATACCTCGATATTATTGAAAAATATTACCCCCTTGAAGCAGCGGCTTTTGCATCTTTATTTACGGATTTCATCGATGCACGGGTTCAGGATATGCTACGGACCTATCATACCGTTATTCTCTTTTCGTATTCCACACAAATTCAACAGGCCATTAAAAAATGTATCGGTGACCGTGTGTACCGAATTTCTCCCCGCCCCCCGCCGAACCAACGCCTCCATGTCGGTGAGTATATTCTATCCGGTATCGGATCGACAAGGCTATTGCCGAAATCGATCCTGTTAGAAAAATCAGCCGTACGCTCTCCATACATTGCCGATGGAAGCGGCATTGGTTATGAATCTTCAAGAATATATATCCATCCTGGATCCGGCAGCCCACGAAAAAATTGGCCATTACCAAATTTTAAAAATGTATACGAGACGTTAAGGTCAGAAGGAATGAGACCGAGGTTTATCCTCGGACCGGCAGAAGAAAAACGCTTTAAGGAGCTTCGGTTTTCCTACGGGGGGACTCAAACCGTTTCGGATCTTGTCGATCTTACCGAAAAATTGAAAACCGCGGGTGCTTTCATCGGAAATGATTCCGGCATAACCCATCTCGCCGCTTTTCTCGGTTTGTCGACGGTCGCTATCTTTGGGCCATCGGATTCACTTCGATGGCGACCGACCGGCCCGTCGGTCAGGGTGGTTGCGCCGGATGCCGATTGCGTCCCTTGTTTTGAAACCGATCAAAATCAGTGCAATGTAACGGACTGCTTAAACAGCATATCCCCTCAACAGGTTCTTGAGGCTTTTTACGAGATCTACGGGTAGGG
>JAHEHB010000577.1 GCA_024644775.1 Deltaproteobacteria bacterium | reverse complement strand
GTTTTCCAGTCCGGCCTGGCGGATGAAGGCAAGGGATAAATGGATCGGCTGGGACGACAAAAGGCGCGGAGATGCCCTCCAACAGGTGGTCAATAACAGTCGGTTTCTGGTTTTGGCCGATATCCGCAATCTGGCCAGCAGCATGCTTTCCGCCTGCCTCGACCGGCTGAGAACCGATTGGGAGGGGCAGTACGGGGTTTCCCCCCTTCTTGTAGAAACTTTGGTGGACCATAAGCGGTATTATGGAGGGTGTTACCGTGCTGCGAACTGGATCGAACTGGGAAAGACCACGGGTCGAGGGCGAATGGACAGGACCAATAAACGCCATGGAGCCCAGGTAAAAACCATACTGGTATATCCGCTGGTAAAAAATGCTGTTCACCGACTCAGGGAGGGTGACAGATGAGTATGAACTCAGCGCCGGCTCTTTCTGTTGTGGAGCATTCCTATGCCCCTACCGCTGATCAAGGGCTGGAATACTATAATGGTATTGTGAATTTTCTTGAATCTGAGGAAAATTATTCAATGCAACTCAGCAATTTGGAACAAGAACTTGAAGAACGAGGGCGTGAATTGATGCGCATCCTGCTTCAGAACCATCTGGACAAACTCGGCCCCAGCCGTTGTGAACAGCCGGTTTGTGGTTCTGATGGAGTTGATCGGCCGGATGTGAGATCCCATGATCGAAAAATCGAAACGGTTTTTGGCACTGTGAAGGCAAACCGTGGCGGATATGGGAACAAGGGTGTAGCAAGTCTGCATCCATTGGATGCTCAGCTGAATATTCCTCCTGAACGTTATTCTCTTGAACTTCGCCGTCGTGTGGCTGAGAATGCAGCAAAGAGCTCGTTTGACGAGACCTTGGAGACCATTAAGAAAAACACGGGTGCCCATATTCCCAAGCGCCAGGTAGAAGAGCTGACACAAAGAGCAGCATTGGATTTTGACGCATTTTATGAAACACGACAATATAACCCTGAAGAGGAGACAAGCACCGGGCCAATTCTGGTGATTAGCGCCGATGGCAAAGGGGTGGTGATGCATGAACAGGATCTCAGGGAACAAACTCGGAAAGCGGCTAAAAAAAGAAAGCCCCATATGGAAACCCGACCCTCCAAAGGAGAAAAGAAAAACGCCAAGCGCATGGCAACCGTCGCAGCTGTTTATACCATAGATACTTTTCATCGTACCCCTCAAGATCTGCTCCCGGGAAACAACAAGCCCGATAAAGAAAAAAGCCCACGCCCGGAACAAAAACGCGTTTGGGCAAGCCTTGTAAAATCAAGCGGACAGGTTATCGAATCAGCCTTTTCAGAGGCATCTCATCGTGATCCCAAGCAGGAAAAGCATTGGGTGGCTCTGGTGGACGGTGAAAATCAACAATTGAGAATCCTGAAACGTATGGCCAAAAAACAAGGAGTGGATCTTACAATTATTGTCGATATTATCCATGTCATTGAATATCTGTGGAAAGCCGGCAGGGCCTTCCATCCCAAATCCGGCCCGGAACTTGAACAATGGGTTCAGTATCGGATTCTTAAAATACTTGAAGGCAAAGCCGGATTGATGGCCGGCGGAATGCGTAGAAGTGCCACAGTAAAAAAGCTCACAGAAAAACAACGAGAACCCGTAGAAACTTGCGCGACTTATCTGAAAAATAAGGCACCGTACCTTAAATATGATCGCTATCTTGATCTGGGATTCCCCATTGCCACAGGGGTCATTGAGGGGGCATGCCGTCATCTTGTTAAGGATCGTATGGATATAACGGGGGCCAAATGGAGATTGACCAGTGCCGAAGCAGTATTGCGCCTGCGCGCTCTACGGAGTAGTAACGATTTTGATGAGTACTGGAACTTCCATGAAACTTGTGAATACAAGCGGAATCACCAGTCTCTTTATCAAGACGGTGAAGTTCCACCCACAACACTTCCTCGATCTTCGCCCCACCGAGATCATCTTCGGGTAATCAAGTAATCACGATATAAAATGAGGAATATTATGAATAGTCAATAGCTGTTGTAAGGCATGTCGTAAAAGAGCCGCACCCAATTATATTCCTGTTAATTAAAATAAAAAGTCCGGGACTGCTCTGTTTGCAATCCCGGAAAAAAGGCGTATAAAAACCACAAATATTTTTAACCTTAATGTCTGTCCAGAAATAAGCATTTTTGTTCAAGTTCAAGGCGGATGAAAATTTTAACCACAGGCATATATACAATATTCCGAGGATTAAAATTTTCATCCAACGAAGAAATTGGGCAAAAAGGCTATTTGTGGATGAGCATTAACTTAACAGGCCGGTTATTTTTGAACATCATTTCAACCATCATTCCAATATTTATTATTATTTTTCTGGGTATATTTGCCCGGCATAAAGGGTTTTTATCCCAGGATTTTTTACACCAGGCCAATCGCCTTGTATATTTCATTGCCATCCCTGCCATGATTTTCAGCGCCATTGCCAAGTCCTCTTTGAAATCTCAGTTTCATCCGGGGGTGATCCTGGTTACGCTTGCAGTTGTATGTCTTATTGTGCCGGCTGCCTGGCTTGTGGCACGCTGGGCAAACATTTCACACGCATCAAAGGGGTCCTTTATCCACAGTGCCTTTCATGGCAATCTGGGCTATATCGGCCTTGCCGTGGCCTTTTATTACCTGGGGCATGAGGGCTTTGTCAAGGCGGCCATTATTGTAGGTTTTGTCATGATCCTGCAAAATGTCCTGGCTGTGGCAGTGCTACAGTTTTACAGCCGGGATGCCGGCAGCAGAACAAGCCTGGCCGCAACCCTGGGTTCTGCCATGACCAATCCTGTGATCCTGTCTGCTCTGGCAGGCATTGTTTATTCTCTTTTGGGACTGCCTCTGCCGGTGATCCTGGACCGGTCGCTTACCATCCTTAAGGG
>JAHEHB010000576.1 GCA_024644775.1 Deltaproteobacteria bacterium | reverse complement strand
GGCGTAACGCCCATGAAGAGCGTCGGTATGGCCAAGTACATGAAGAGCAAGGTCCCCGGAATGGACGTTCCCGATGACATCATCGCGCGTCTCCAGGGCGCCGGCAAGGGCAAAGTGGCCGCAGAAGGGATCAAGATCGCCTGTGAACAGATCGAAGAGTTCAAGGAAATGAAAGGTGTTCACGGCGTCCATTTGATGGCCATCGAGTGGGAACACAAGGTGCCCGAGATTGCCGAACAAGCCAAGGTGCTGCCGCGACCCGTGGTGAAATAATACCAAATACTCTGACATTAAGCCCGAAAATAGAAAACCGGCTCATTCGAGCCGGTTTTTTTATATGCAGACGGCATGATCAGGGACCACTTCGGCAAGGATCGCTATTGGGGCCAGGTAATCATCCGTATCAGCATTGCCAGGATCGTGCACCAGGCACATCGGATCAATCCGCACGCATTAATTGAAAAAGCCAAGGGCATTCGCGTGCGTGAATGGCTGGCGAATCTCAACAGATGTTGAAACGGAACCGACACCTTTGCGGTTAAACCTGCGCCGCAAGAAACCGGCATACGTATTCGCGAACGCCGGATGGAAAAGTGGGTGGCCGCGGTGCGGTCCCATCCCGCGGCCAACTTGGATCATTAGCAAGGATCGCCGGATTGGGGGATCCGCAGCCAATCTCTCGTCATCCGTTTAACCAGAAGGACCTAAGTCACCGAGCCGATGTGCATAATTTCGACGTTTGACGTCATATCGAACGAATGTCACAAGCACGAGGGCTGTATTGTTCGAGCCACTCTATTTCTTTTAATGCCCGCATGATGCCGGCCAGCATCGACTCTTTGGGGGCGGCGGCTCCGGTTTCTGCCCGGCGCTTGGTTTCCGCGGCTCCCGGTACCGCCGCCTTCATGATATCTTCAAGAACAGGCCGAACTTTCTCAGGAAGATCGGGCGCCTCAGCTTGTTTTTCCCCCACCGGCTTTGCCCAGCCTCTGTTGCCCCAAGATTCACGGTAGATACCAAAGTGGGTCAGCAGATAATCCCTGTCCTGATGGCTGGCCCAATTGTAGCCGATGCGATAACCTTCGGTCTGTGCGACCACCTGATCGTAACGGACGGCATCGAGTTCTTCGGTGAAACCCCAGTTTTTAAGCAGCTCCTCGGCTTCCCGGCTTGGCACCTCTTTTCCGTTTTGACCGGCCACGAAAAAGGCGATTTGGGAGGCAATCGCCAGGAGGATCATATGCTCGTCTTCCTTGAGAATTTTAGTGTTCACATAGACCAGCGTCTGTGGTGGATAGGGAAACCTGCGGCTCAAGACACATAAATCGTGAAAATCGTCGCTGGCAATCACCTGAAAAGCGGTGTTTTCTAAAAGCTCGGATGCAATCAGTCGCGGTAACCGATTCAACACTTTCTCGATGTAAGGCAAGAAGCGTTGATCGCAGTGTTGAAATCTGGCCTGCATTTTTTCCATGGCATGCCTCCTTGGGTGGATTTAGGGGGCCGAGATTTACAGGGCCGTTGCCTCATATCGCTCTGCCGGCCCATAATCGATTTAGGCAGTACCGGTGGAACGAGGTTCGTGCAGCAGAAGCGGGGTTCGCCCTTCTGCATTTCGAAATTTATATTTGAAAAGCGGTGTAAAAGCACACCGCAGAAACGTGATAACAATATTTGGGAATGGTTTGTATTCTTTCTTATGATAGGCGTTGACGCGATCTGTTAAGATCTACGGGACCGGTTCTTCATCCACCGCTTCTTTATATTGAACACCGATCCGGTAAAAGAACGCCGGTTTGTTCCGCAATTTTCGGCACCATCTGACTTCAGCAAATCGGCCCGCACCAATCTCTTTGCAGTCATGAACGCAATCGCTGTCGTCTACGGTAAGGTAAAGGTGCGCCCGGGGTCTGATTTCATAACCGGAAAGAAAACACAAACCTCCCCTGCTGTAGTTTAATGCATGGGCGCTAAAAAACCTGTCCGAATTCAAAAAAGCATATTGGATCGTTTCTTCGGAACCATGGCGTTCAGCGTGCCGATTTTCGTTATAAGTCATCATTTTTTTCTCTCGAGCGACATGCTGGTTTCCATAATTCGGTCCTTGGATCACATCTACCATCGGTGCACCTTCCTCACAACCGCTCAGTCAGTATAAATATAACTCACGCCGAGTGCATAGGCCAAGCCGTCTGAATCAATGATTTCCTCGACCCACTGAACCTCCGCCAAACCCGTGGTGCGATAGCCTTCGATATTCCTGCCTGTTTGCGAAAGCGGCAAGTCCTTAATACGGACAATGAGATTTGTCCCCGGCTTGACAGCCTTGCGAGAAACAAGGATCAAGCCGTTGCGGCTGAAGTTGACCGACCTGGCATTGAAAACATCACTTCGTCCGGAGAGCTTGATACACTCAGCATTCAGTACGCTCTCAGGGTTACTTTTCAAAATTTTTCCAGCAACGGTGTTCATATTTCATTCTTTTACCTGTTGTTTATTTGACTTAGTAGCCGACTATTTTCTCCAGCGTTTCCCGCACTCTTTTACAATCGATACAATGTGTCGTGACGGGACGGACCTTTAGCCGACTGACGGCGATTTCTTCGCCGCACAGTTCACAGATCCCGAACACGCCTTCGTCCATCCGTTCGAGAGCGCATTTTATCTTGCGAATAAGCTTGCTTTCGCGATCCCTGATGCGAAGCGCCAGATTGCGATCCGCTTCCAAGGATGCCCGATCAAGAAGGTCGGATGCATTGACCGATGAATCCAGTAAATCAGCTATGGCGTAATCGGCGCGCTCCAGAAGCTGTTCCTGCCATTCGATCAGAGATTCCCGAAAATATTTAAGGTCTGATCTTTTCATGATCCACCC
This sequence comes from Deltaproteobacteria bacterium, assembly GCA_024644775.1. The sequence continues at coordinate 31 of JAHEHB010000576.1, read as the reverse complement.
CCCGAGATATGCTCTTCTTATGGTTGCTGCC
>JAHEHB010000203.1 GCA_024644775.1 Deltaproteobacteria bacterium | reverse complement strand
GGGTTGGCCCCCACCGATTTGAAGATGGCAACAGGGGTGATGGTGATCATCGCCCTTGGGTTTCCAGCCCTTAGAAAGGGTAAAGAAGGAAAACTGCATCTGAGAGGTGTCTAATACACTTGTTGATAAACTCGTAAAAAGTCCTAAAACCGTCATGCCGGACTCGATCCGGGATCTACCGGAATGACATAAAAATGTGGTTTTCGACTTTTTGCGAGACCATCTCTTATTAATCGATGATAAAAATTCAGCGTATAGGAAAAATATTTAAGAAAGGCACCGTGGATGAAAAAGTGGCCATTGACGGGATCGATCTCGATATTCCGGCGGGCCACTTCGTAACCGTTATCGGGAGCAATGGCGCCGGGAAAACCACCCTGCTGAACCTTGTCGCCGGTACTGTCGAGCTTGATACGGGCGAAATATACTTAGATGATACCCGAGTGACGCATCTACCCGAACATAAACGGGCAAAATACCTTGGAAGAATTTTCCAGAATCCTTTGACGGGCACGGCTGCTTCCATGACAATAGAGGAAAACCTCGCAATGGCCGATCTCCGTGGACAGCCCAGGGGATTGCGTTGGGGGGTTACAAAAGCTCGCCGGAGTTTTTACGAAGAAAAACTAAAAGTGTTGGGGCTCGGGCTTGAGAACCGCATAAAACAATCCGTAAGTCTTCTCTCCGGCGGCCAGCGTCAGTCCTTAACCCTTGTTATGGCCACCCTCTCTTTACCGAAGCTGCTTTTACTGGACGAACACACAGCGGCGCTCGATCCCAAGACAGCCCAACTCGTAATGGAGCTTACCGACAAAATTGTCCGGGAAAACCACCTGACCACGATTATGGTCACCCACAATATGCACCAAGCCATTCGGTACGGAAATTGTATGATTATGCTCCATGAAGGTAAGGTCATATTTCAGGCAGAAGGAGATAAAAAAAAGGCGTTGACCGTGGAAGAGGTTGTTAAGCGATTCGGTGCCGATCTCAAAGACGAATCCCTTCTTGCCGGACCGCCCTCTCCAAGCGTGTCCGCGTGAGCCCCTAATGAGGAATGGATTCATTTTGTATTTTGTTTGGTTGACAGGATCAACAGGATTTTAAGGATATTCTTTTAAAGACAAAACAAATTCCTCAAAATCCTGTAAATCCTGTCTAATTAAATTTGGTTAAAATAAAAATAGAATCTATTCCTTAAAATAATCGAATTTAAGCGAATCCAATTACTTACGTGTCTAAATGACCTGGTCTTGGGGTCTTTTTTTTACCCTGCCAGGTGTCTCTTTTTTCCAACGTTTGTCGTATAAGGGCGAGTGTTTCCGCTTTTTTTAACGCCCAAGGCGGTGCGACCAGCTCGTGTGGGTGGGGATCTCCGGTTAGACGCTGGACGATCATATGTTGCGGGATCCGTTCCAGGAAATCACAAACCAGGTCGACATATTCCTGCTGCTCAAGGCTTCGGTACTTACCCTGTTTGTATAAGGTTTCCATTGGGGTCCCCTTCACAACATAAAGCAGGTGTAGTTTGATACCGTCGATTCCCAGGTTCGCGATCATATCCGCCGTTTGTAGAATGTGGATCTTTTCTTCCATGGGAAGCCCTATTATGACATGGGCACAAATACGGATCCCTCTGTTTTTTGTGGCTTCAACAGCGCGAATGAAACATGTTACATCGTGTCCCCGGTTTATGAAACGAAGCGTTTGATCATGGGCGGATTGCAGACCGTATTCGATCCAAATGAAAGAATCCTTCGCATATTCTTCGAGGAGATGTAAAATCCCGCCATTGATGCAATCCGGCCGTGTGCCGATGGAAAGCCCTACCACATCTTCAACAGACAGCGCTGTCTCGTACATGTTTTTAAGCGTGTTTAGAGGCGCGTAGGTGTTTGAAAAAGATTGAAAGTAGGCGATAAATTTTTTGGCTTTGTATCGCTTCGACAGCTTTTTTTTTCCGTCTAAAAGCTGCTCGGTGATGGAAAGCCCTTTGGTGTGAGCGCCGGTTCCTGATCCACGGGGGTTGCAGTAAATACACCCGCCGGTAGACAGGGTGCCGTCTCTGTTCGGGCAGGTAAGCCCGGCATCGATTGTTATTTTCTGTACCCTGCAGCCAAAACGGTTTCGTAGATAGGTATTTAAATCGTTGTAGCGTTTTTGCATGGTTCTATTATATACATTCGTCTCAGAAAATTGTAAAATAACGATTACTTTTCGGATCGTGATCAATATTGTAAACAGCGGCCATCGGTTGTAATCCTCTATCCTTTTTCCTTGAACCCCTGGCCAGACCTGGCATGTTAAGATGCCGTGATGGAAAGCCAAGTGCATAGACAGTAAAAACAAGTTCGTATCCGTTTACCGTCGCGCCAGGGCGGGCTTGAACCTTGAACCGATGAATGTTTATCAAAAAACATACGATATTATTGTTGTGGGAGCCGGACATGCCGGTTGTGAAGCTGCTTTAGCGGGCGCACGAATGGGGTGTAAGGTTCTGCTGATAGCCATCGATCTAGATAAGGTGGCTGCCATGCCCTGCAGCCCCTCAATTGGTGGTATGGCGAAAGGGCAACTTGTAAAAGAGGTAGATGCTCTTGGCGGAGAGATGGCAAAAACGACGGATAAAACGGCTATTCAGTTTAGAACATTGAACACAAAAAAAGGTCCTGCCGTTCATTCAACCCGAACACAGAACGACAAAATCCTTTACCACATGACCATGAAATCTGTGATCGAAAAACAACCGAATCTGGATCTCAAGCAGGCACTCGTAGAACGACTCATATTCGAAGGAGATCAGGTGGTCGGCGTACAGGATCAAACCGGCTTTGACTATCCGGCCAAAACGGTTGTGCTGGCAACCGGAACGTTTCTGAGTGGATTGGTGCATATCGGTTTTCATTCCTTTAAAGCGGGCCGAGCCGGTGAATTTGCTTCCTACCACCTGTCTTCTCAACTAAAGACGCTCGGTTTTCAACTGGGAAGGATGAAAACCGGAACCCCTCCTCGGATCAAAAAATCGACTATTGATTTTGATCGATTCATAAAACAGGAGACGTTGAAAGACCCCACACCGTTTTCCGTTTTCACACAAACACTTTCCATGCCGCAGCTTCCAAGCTATATCGGACACACAAATCCGAAGGCGCACACGATCGTGCAACAGAATTTGGGCCGATCAGCACTTTATGGCGGCAACATCAAAGGGGTGTCTGCGCGATATTGCCCCTCATTTGAAGACAAGATCGTCCGTTTTCCGGACAGAGTCAGACACCAGATTGTCCTTGAACATGAAGGACTCCAAACCGATGAAATCTATGCGAGTGGGCTGGGAAATAGTTTGCCGATGGAGATACAGATCCAGTTTGTAAGATCTGTTAATGGATTGGAGTCCGCAGAAATTATGCGGCCCGCCTATGCCATTGAGTATGACTATGTGAATCCCATACAGCTCCGAAGGACCTTAGAAACCAAACGGCTCGCCGGACTATTCATGGCCGGGCAAATCAATGGGACATCGGGCTATGAGGAGGCGGCCGCTCAAGGCATATGGGCAGGCATTAATGCTGCATGCAAAGTGCAAAAAAGAACACCGTTAATATTGGACCGCTCCCAGGCTTACATGGGAGTAATGATTGACGATCTGGTTACAAAAGGCACGGGGGAACCCTACCGGATGTTTACCTCCCGGGCTGAGTATCGCTTGATACTTCGGGAAGATAATGCCGATTTACGGTTAATGGAGCAAGGATACGAACTGGGTCTGATTTCCTCACACGCCATCAAAGAAATTCGGGAAAAGAAAAAACAGATTGCCGATGAGATCAGGAGAATCAAAAGGACTGTGATAAAACCTGAGAAATCTGCAAATGAGTTTTTGGCGTCTCACGGTTCAAGCCCGATCCAACACGGCGTGCCGCTTGATCAGCTTCTGAAAAGGGCTGAGCTTAACTACGATACCGTAGAGACACTTGCGAAAAGCCCGAAGCCTATTTGTGACGGAGTGGCCCGGCAGGTTAAAATTGAGATTAAATATGAAGGCTATATTGAAAAACAGTTAAAGGAGATTGAAAAATACAAAAATTTGGAAAAAATGACAATACCCGAGGTTTTTGATTTTTCAGCCGTACATGGGCTTTCCAATGAACTAAAGGAAAAATTATCGGCGGTAAGACCCATATCTCTTGGACAAGCATCCCGCATTGATGGTATGACTCCTGCGGCGCTTTCAGTATTGATGATTGCTCTAAAGGTAAAGGCCCTTGAACCGAAACAGAAAACGAATGTTCCCTAGCAATGAAGCTGTCTTTGACGCCGGACATAGACAAGTGACTACTTGAGAAGTCTCTCACAGAGTTCACAGAGACACAGAGTTTTTCAAGTAAATCTGGTAGGTTAAGGAATAGATACAATTTTTATTTTAACCAAGTTTAATTAGACAGGATTTACAGGATTTTGTCTTTATTTGTTTCCGAAAGAAACCAATAAAGCACAATCGCCTTCGGCGAGGTAATGCAAGTCAAAACGATAAGGTATGAAACAGACTTGAGTAGTTATGGTACTGTCAAAGTTTTCCGCGTTAGCGGATTAGTCTTTCTGGTTTTCTTCCGGAAAACCAGAAAAAGAAAATCCCTAAAATCCTGTTGAACCTGTCAACCAAAACAAAATACAAATGAATCCATTCATCGAATGGCCGAAATCACAAGCTTGACACATTAAGACTTTAAACTTATTATTATTCATCGATATTCTAAGGAGTTAGCAATGACTGGAAAGGGGACGGAGAACCCTCGACATGGCCGAAAATGATTACTATAAAATCCTCGGGGTCAGTAAAACGGCCTCTGATGGGGAGATAAAGAAGGTTTATCGCAAGCTAGCGATGAAATACCACCCCGATCACACAAAGGGGGACAAGGCCGCCGAAGAAAAATTCAAGCAAATCAGCGAGGCCTATGCGGTCCTGAGCGACAAAGAGAAGCGAAAACAGTATGACGAATTCGGCGCTGCTGGATTTCACCAACGGTTTTCTCAAGAAGATATTTTCAGAGGGTTTGATTTTTCGGATATTCTCAAAGAGTTTGGCTTCGGTGGTGCGAACTTTTCCACAGGAAAAAGAGGCGGAACGAGGTTTTCGTTCGGCTCTGGGTCTCCTTTTGGATCTCATGCCCGGCAGCAATCCCAAACAAAAGGATCCGATCTGGTCTATGAGCTTCCGTTATCCCTGAGGGAAGTGGCCACCGGAACCAATAAGGTTATAAATTTTCAACATAAAGGGCGTTCTGAGAGACTCACCGTAAAAATACCGAAGGGAATGATTGCTGGTAAGAAACTAAGAATTGCGGGAAAAGGAGAATCGAGCCCGTTTGGCGGTTCTCCGGGAGATCTTTACATCCAATCGAAAGTGATAAATGATTCGGATTATCGCGCAGACGGGTACGATATCATTGTGACGAGAGAAGTGAAGCTCAGTGAGGCGATTCTTGGAACGAGCATTCATGTGCCGACGTTGGATGGTAAAGAATTAAGTTTAAAGATTCCCCCGGGAACAAGGCACAAGACGAAGATGCGTCTTGCTGGAAACGGTCTTCCTCATATGAAGGGGTCCGGAAAAGGAGATCTTTATATTGATATCGATGTGAAAATCCCGACAAAACTGACTAAGGAGCAAAAAAAGTTAATCGAACAGATGGCGGCAACAGGACTTTAATCGCATTGACAGCCGGTAATATTCCTTATAAGTTCACTTCAGCCGACAGTGGCACACTATTTGCAATATTTTAACTGGAATGCCTGATATTATTCCATTTTTAAAACGAAAAGATATTCAAAAATTGATATCTGAGCTTGCAACCCGGATATCGACTGACTACCAGAACCAGGATCTCGTCCTCATCGGAATCCTCAAGGGAGCCTTTATTTTTCTCTCCGACTTGGTCCGGCAACTCACAATCCCGGTTGAAATCGATTTTATCGGTACTTCCAGCTATGGCCCGGATACACGTTCTTCTGAGGATATCCGTCTTACGAAAGGCATCGAAATCGAGATTCTAAAGAAAAATGTGATAATCGTCGAAGATATAGTTGATACGGGATTGACGCTCACGTTTCTTACGGAGCACTTAAAATCATTGGGTCCCAAAACCGTCAAAATTTGTGCGTTGCTTGATAAAAAAGAACGGCGCAAAATAGATATCCACGTCGATTACGCGGGGCAGACGGTGGAAAGCGGATTTCTCGTCGGTTATGGGCTCGATTATGCCGAAAAGTATAGGAATTTGCCGGATATATATTATTTAAATCCATAATTAACAGAGGAAATACTATGGTCATTACATGTGAGAAATGCGACACCACCTTTAATCTTGACGATAGCCTCATCAAAGAAACCGGCTCAAAGGTTCGATGCTCCAACTGCAAGCATGTCTTTACCGCTTACCCTAAAGCGGCGGAACCCGAACCCGAGATTAGCGAGGCGGAGCCAGCGGCTGATGAAGATGTTACGGCTGAAGACGAGACATCAGAAGTTCAATCTCCAGAAAACCTCGATGCCGAGACGACTGCACTCGCCGAAGCCCCACAGGAACCGGATGAATCGGATGAACTGGAAGAACCAGAGGAATCGGATGAACCGGAGGAACCTCCGGAGGGTGAGTTTGACGAAATCGAGGATATCGCCAGGATGTTTGAAAAAGATGAAGCGTCCGAGGTCGTCGCAGAAGAAGAAAATGAGCCGTCACTAGAGTCGTTTGATTTGGATATAGATGTTGATTCTGAATTGGAAGCAGAGGCAGCCGATGTCGAAGATACGGCCGAAGAAGAGGAGATCGATCTACCTGACTTGGAAGAAGATCTGGTAGAAGACCTGGAAGAAAGTTTGATAGACGACGAGGCAGAAGCGGTTGATGAAGTAAAGATAGTGGATGAAGGCGTTGAAGAGCTCGATATCGATCTGGATTTTGAAGAAGGATTGGAAATTGAAGATACCGAGGTTAAAGGTGCAAACCAAGAAGAGACCGATTTTTCCGAAATGGATGAAGAGGAATCACTTGAGGAACTCGACTTGGAATTAGATTTTGCTCAAGAGCCTGATATGGAGGAACCGGTAACAGCCGAAAATGCTGAAACCGAAGATATTGATTTGGATATGGAAGAAACCCTTGGGTTTGAACAAGAAAAAGAGCCGACAGACGTAAAAACGGACGAAACGTCGGACGAAGAATCCGTGATGGAAGCGACTGGAATCGATGAAAAGGAAACAGAGATTGATCTATCCGATGTAGAAGACCTGTTTGACGCGGAAGAGGAATCCAGTGTTGAAGAAACGGAAGACGCCGAAACACTGGATTTAGATCTAGGGACTGAATCCCAAGTCGAAGAAGAGAAAGCGGAAGCGGAAGCCGCAGAGGAAGACGAAATCGATTTGTCGGATATCGAACAAATGATGGAATTGGAAAACGAGGCGGCGGTTGAAGCGGAAGCGCAGGCAGAAGAAATCGTGGAAGAGACTGAAGAAGAATTGACAATGGGTGATGAGGCCGAGAGTGCTGATGGACCGCCTGCGGAAAAAGTAAAATCCGAAGAAATAGGAGAAGCTGCGCTGGGAGCGGCGGCTGCAGCGGCGCCTGCAAAAGAAATTGAAGAAGAAAGCGAAAAAGCCGAATCCGTTGAAGAGCAAACGGTAATGCCGAAAAAGAAAAAACGGACCGGTGCCCTGGTGTTTGTTTTGTTGCTGTTGGTGCTGTTGGGTGGTGGTGTATATGGTGTTTATCGTATGGGAATCCAGATTCCGTATATAGATAATATAACCAACCTGGCCGGCAAGATTCCGTATATCCGTGATTTCATTCCCCCCTCTGTAGAAGACCCGGGTAACCTCAAGATCAGTGCAGTCGATATTGCCGGGAAATTTATTAGCAATACCAACGCTGGTAAACTGTTTGTTATCTCCGGAAATGCAAAGAATGGGTACTCAGAACCCCGGGGATTCATCAAACTAAGTGGTAAACTGTTTTCAAAAGGGAAAAAACTGGAAAAGACAGAAACGGTTTTCTGCGGGAATGCGTTATCGGATGCCGAGCTTGCCAGCTTGAATGTCGATTCCATAAAGACAAAATTATCCAACCGAGCCGGAGACAATGAATCGAACGTCAATGTCGCCCCCGGCGGAGCGGTTCCCTTTATGCTTGTGTTTTCAGACCTGCCGGATAATCTTGAAGAGTATACGATAGAGGTGTTGGAATCTTCTCCAACGGAAAAAAAATGAAGTTTTCGACTTGACGAAATTTTATTGAGTTGTTAGAAATTGAACCGTAAATCTGCTGTGGTCAGTATTTGTCGGATATGAACCCAGCAGCGTCGATTTTGGCGATGTAGCTCAGGTGGTCAGAGCATGCGGCTCATATCCGCAGTGTCCGGGGTTCGAATCCCTGCATCGCCACCATGGATAAAAAGCCTCCGCAATTTCAAAAAGTTGTGGGGGCTGTTTTATTTTCCCTTGAGATCCTAGACACGTCTCTGCGAGTTAGCGATACCCGTAAGATTGAATTTCAGTTGACCGAAAATCCCCCTTTCAAAAAAAGGAAAAAAGTCTATGCCCGTTCTTAAGGCGGTGATCGATACCAATGTCATGGTCAGCGTGGCCTATGCAAAAAAGGGGCTGGCCAAAGAGCTCAGAGCTCCCCACTTGCGGAACCTCAAACATCTTCACAGTATCCAGATTGTGGATGTCACAACATTCGCAAAAAGCCTCTACCACGCCAGTCGAGGACCGTATTCTTTTTAACAGAACTGAGATCCCGGCCTTGTCGGGGACCATGCCAATACGATAGGGAAGCGGCGGATCGAACCTTATGCCCAAGAAAACACGGAAGACCTGTAAACACGATATCGATCTGATTCGAAAACGTTACAAGGAAATATTGGAAAAAAGAGCAAAAAAATGAACATGAGCAAACCTTATAAAAATGTATTTGACGCCATAGAAGATGATCCGGTATTGGCTGAAAACATGCGTCTCCGTACAGAATTGATGGTTAAACTGCGGAATTACATCGAACAGGAAGGTATCACTCAGGAGCAGGCAGCCCGGCGCATGGGGGTAACCCAACCACGGATAAGCGATTTAGTCCGTGGAAAGATCGATCGATTTACCATTGATATGTTGATCAATATGCTTTCACATGCGGGTATTCACGTTGAATTTGTGGTAAGTGAAGCGGCTTAGGGAGGGGAAGCAGAAAAAAGGTTTTAATGCTGGATTTTTTAAATTCTTGGAAAATTTCTGATATCTTTCTTTAATATTCGAATCACGTGACAAGCTTCGCAACAACCTCAAAGAGGACCTTGAGCCCGAACTGAAAACCCTAGCAACACCGCAGAAGATTAGATCCCGCTTCAGTGAAACGCCAGCACGCTTCATGAGAAG
>JAHEHB010000575.1 GCA_024644775.1 Deltaproteobacteria bacterium | reverse complement strand
GGCTATAATGCTTTCCAGCCCCCTAGCCTTTTCGTCTTCAAACATTCCAGCGTCCAAGCTTTCTCGCTTCCCAGCTCGTTTGAGAAACCTCATTTCTTATTGTGATGAATCCAGCTCCGCTGGCGGCAGTGCTGAACTCTGAACTCCTGAACACTCGCATTACCTGAGCCGTCGAAACAATGATCAACGTTAATTCAAAGTTGAAGGGAGTTTTAAATATGTTTGGTTAGGGACTTAATGGGACGCTATCGTTTTCTACGGACTAATCTTTTACGAATAACTTTCATCCGTTTCTTTTTGGGTGTTTCTGGGGACCCCGGCGTCGTTTTATCAACATGTTGCGGCATCTTACCAGTTGGGGGAGAGGCATCGAATTGAAGCAATGGGCTGCCTAAATGGTCCTGGCGATAATTACAGGTTGCCTTCGGACATCTCAATCCAGCGATGCCTGATGGTGTATTAAATTCAACCAAAAAAGGATTTTGGCAAAAGGGGCAGGGGAAATGATAAGGCTTTCCCCAACTGATAAATCCGCATACCTCATTTTCGCACACATAGTATGTCTTGCCTTTTTCCGTGGTTGTTGCATTTATCTTTCTATCTTTACAAGCCGGACAAAGCATTGCAAGGTCTTCTTGAAATTTCTTAACCTTCTCTTCAATGATTTCTTCATTTGAAATCGACTCCGGCACATCAAACGCATGGTGTAACATTTCGGTTTCGGAGTCTGTGATTTGTGTGTTCCCGGCAAAGAATTCATCTTCAGTTTGTATTGTTGGATCGGTTTCCTCCGTCTGACGAGGGGATACCACATCTTCAATGACAGTTTCAGAATCTACTGACTCCTCTACTAACTCCTCTGGTGGTTCGGATATTTCATTCGCAATCCTTTGATCCGGGCCGGTGTCTGAACTATCCGATGGAGGCGGGATATCTTCGGTTTTATGGTGCATTAATTCGTCGTCGAGGGGCGTATCGGGGACCGTAGTTGCTGATGAAGCAGTCCTTGGAAATAGAGTAATGACTTTTGGCTGTTCTGCGGTGCCAATGGAAGATACGTTTGAGGTATTCGGTCGTTCATGACTGATTTTGGATCTAATTTCAGATAATCGATTTAAGTAGGCCTGTTTTCGATCATTAACTGTTTTATTTGAAGTTTTTTTCTCCTTTACGGTCTGAGTCGGTTGGGTAGCCGCAGATTTTTGTTTTGAGAGAGATATGCCCCGGGATTGTAGGGTCTGATCAAATTGACGAAGCGCCTGGTCAATATCCTTACGCCCGGACTGGATTTCGTCTATGGTTTGGAGCGTGTATGCGACTAGATTTAACCCCGGCATTCCCGGAAACATGTTGTCTAACATCTCGACAAGTGCAGCTGTCGAATTTCGAGGTACGTATGCCCCATTCGATTCGACGGTGATAAACCCCGCTTTGGAAAGTTTCGTGACAGCAGCACGCGATCCGTCGTCGATTTCCAAACCGGTTTCCAGAAGATCCTCGAAAAGTGTGTTTTCAGTATAGCGGTCCGGAGGGGAATCCGAAAAAGTTTCGATCTCATTTTCCCGTTCAACGAGCAGGATAAGACTGGTGATGGTGGCAAGATCAAACGGCAACGTCGTGGCCTCGGGCATGGTATCGAGTAGCCGGTGAACGTGCTTCTTCAACACATTATCAAATTGAGCCCGAATATTTAGTATCTCAGGTTCTTTCATGGGTTATGTTGATCTCCCTGGCAGCTAGTGTATCTGCGCTCCAATTTTCATTATTTATTTCATTCAACAAGTAAGCATCTTCCAAGGACATCCAAAACCGATCCCTCTGGATCCGGGTTCTTTACGTTTTTATCGGTCATTTTTCCTTAATGCTTGAGGGGGACGGGTGGCAAATATCAAGTGAGAAACCTTTTTTGTCGATACCTAAACCAGCTGTTGAGTTTCTCAAAGGATCACGATTGACAAGCAATGTCTGTTTTAGGAGCGTACTTTGAACACCAGTATTTCTCTCAGTGGTATCCAAAAAGCGATCGACGCGCTAAACTACCGAAACCCTCAAACACCTAAATATCGTCTTGTACATGCTATCCTTCAGTTTTACGATTCGGAGGATTCGGTAAGCACCCTTGGCGCAATTGAGTCCGATGCACTCATTTCATTGATTTGGGGGGAAGACACCGATATACGGTCGAAGCGGAAAAACTTAAGTAGCCTCAGGTCCTCGGTGAATACCGATCTCATGAAATGTTTTAAGGACGGTGAAAATACGGAAGGGATCATTATCGGGCCCACAAACACCTTTGTGATGTCTGATGACGCCAAAAGCCGGTTTTTTGAATTCTTTGCACAGGCGATGCCTTCCGGTGAATCACTTACACTGGAAACGATTACAGAGTCTTCAAATCTTTTCGGTGAATTTCTAAAGAAGATACCGGATTCAGATATCTTACAGTTTTTGAGCACCGCTCTCGATGCCCTACATTCAACGGAATCGATTTCAAAAGAGAAAATACCCGAAATATTAGATGATTTTGGGGAATTGCTCAAAAAAACATTTCCGCGAGATTTTTTGAATGACCAGGATAAACTAAAAGGGTTCATCGAGGACTTGTCGAAAAAAAATGAAGATGACGAAGATAATGACTTTGTTGATGGAGGGTATAAGACAACAAGTGATAATGATTTGGAATCGGAAATTAATGAGATCACAGATGTCGTTGCGAAAATAGACGGTGCGCCAGATGATGAGACTGTTGAAAAGATACCGGAAGACGAGGCGGTGCTGGAGGAAATCGATGAAGAAGATTTAGAGGAGATGGAGGCGGATGACGAACCGGAAGACGAGGAATTAGAAGCAATCGATGAGTCTGAAATTGTTGAAGTTGCAGATGTCGTTGAGGAAATCGACGAAGAGCCAGATGA
>JAHEHB010000202.1 GCA_024644775.1 Deltaproteobacteria bacterium | reverse complement strand
TGACATCGTGATTTGAAAATGGTTTCGGTTTACGAAATATACATCCGGGATAATAGAAATGATTAACCATGAAAAGGGGGACGACATGAATCGGAAAGTGTGGTTGCTGGTATGCGGTGTTTTTTTGATGATGGTCTGCTCGTCGACCGCATTCGCAGAATCCTTGTATGTGACGGTCAATGGCGGGGCCGTCTGGGCAATGGATTCCGACATTAAAGACGGTGTTAATGGGGAGGCGGAATTTAATACCGGTTTTGGCGTCGGCGGTGGTGTGGGGTATGATTTTGGCTCGGTGCGCCTCGAAGGGGAAGTCGAATACCGTAATAGTGACTACGACAAAGTAGGGCGTAATGGGTTTTCAAAGGAGAGTGCCAGCGGGTCGCTCAAATCTTTGGCGTTCATGTTGAATGGATATTATGACTTTCACAATCAGTCTCCTTTTACGCCATTTATAATGGGCGGTGTGGGGGGCGCCAATGTGGATACCGGCAATGTATCGGGCGGCGGTGTTTCGATACCGAGTGACACGTCATGGCAGTTTGCTTACCAGGCGGGTGCCGGCGTCGGATTGGAGTTTACCTCATCCTGGTCGCTTGACATATCCTATCGGTTTTTTGGAACGACCGATCCAGAGTTCGATCGCATCAAAATGGCGTATCACAGTCATAATGTTCTCGTTGGCATACGACTACGCTTTTGACACCCCTCGAATTATTGAAAACGATTATATTGACAACATCGTATCAGTTCATGTAAATTTTACCACTATTCAATCATTCAGAAAATTTTTATAAAGGTGATTCCGACGATGCCGTATCAGAATAAGAGAATTTGCGTTTCAATGATTTTCATTGCAGTCGTTTTATGCGCGACCGTTGCGTTGGCCGAAAAACCATACCGGGTGCTCATCCTGCCCTTTACGATTCATTCCGATCAGGATCTTTCCTTTTTAAAAAAGGGTATTGGGAACATGCTGTCCACCCGTTTGACGGTAGCAGACGAGGTGGTGCCTATCAGCACCGAAGCCACGCAAGAAATGTTTCAAAGCGTTCCGGAGTCCATCGATGAAGCGAAAGCACTCGAACTGGGCACCGAGGCAGGGGCGGATTATGTGGTGGTCGGCACCCTGACCGTTCTGGGGGAGAGCATCAGTACGGATGCCAGGTTTCTCGATGTCAAAGAAAAGAAACCCGCCGTCTCTTTCAGCCAGTTTGGAAAAGATCAGAGCGAGGTGTTATTTCACATCGATCTTTTTGCCGCTCAAGTCAATGAGAAGGTTTTCGGCCGGAAAACCTATACCTATGCAAAACCCGAAACAACCGATGAACAGGCCGAACGCCGCAGGCATCCGGATTCGTTGATTCCCTCCGATCAGCTTATCATAACCAATAAAGCCGCCGGTATCGATTTTTGGAGAAGTCGTCGATTTAAAACCGTAATTTCAGGTCTTTCCGTGGGGGACGTGGATGGGGACGGCCGGAACGAGGTGGCGTTTGTGGATAATGACAATCTGATGATTTATCGTCAGTTAGAGGGCAAATTTGAAAAAGTCGGAACCGTCGAAAGCCGCACCGGTTGCGTCCTTCTGGGTGTGGATGTTGCGGATATCAATCAGAACGGTGTCTCGGAAATATTTGTTACCAGTGTGAGTCTCGTCGGGGCCAAAATGAATTCGTTTGTCGTAGAGTGGAACGGAACCGCCTTTAAAAAAATCATCAATGATCAGAACTGGTACTATCGCGTGACCCAGGCGCCGAATCGGGGAAAAATTCTTGTCGGACAAAAGCGGGGGGTTCAGGACCTCTTTTGGAAAAGAGTCCACGAGCTCGCCTGGAGTCAAGGAGCGTATCGCCCCGTCGAGCAATTAAAGCTTCCCAAGGGGCAGAAAATATTCGGGTTTACCTTTGGAGACGTGATGAATACCGGTGAAGCGATGGTCGTATCTTATACCGATGGAGACTATCTGCGTGTTTCCGATAGCAATGGAAGAGTGATATGGAGTAGTGGTGACAGGTTTGGGGGTACCGCCGTCTACGTAGAGGCCACCAAGGTATTTGACAATAATCCGAGTTTACAGAAGCCCCGATATTATCTGCCGCAGCGGGTCCATGTCGTTGATATTGATAAAGATGGGAAAAATGATGTGATCACCGTCAAAAATGAAGAAGCGATTCCCCGTACGGTTGCGTCACGTCTGAGGGTGTTCAAAAGCGGTCGTGTCGAGTGTCTCAGCTGGGATACCATGGGGCTTCGTCAGAAATGGAAAACCCGGGAAAACTCAGGTTACATTAGCGACGCGGTTATTGCCGATATAGACAACGATGGAACAGAGGAGCTCGTATTTTCATTGGTTTCAAAAAGCAGCCCTATTATTGGGAGCACCAGAAGTTATGTGGTTGCCATGGAAGTGATGAAGGAGTCAAGCTAGTTACAATTAGTTCCAAAACCCCACGATATTAAGTAAGTCCTACGTTAAGGCGTGAAGACTGTTAACATGTTTTCCAAGACAGCGTGATCCAAACCCAAATTTTGACACACCTCGATAAAATATATCTTGCCTCTCAAATGTATCAGCATTACCTTAAGTATCGCAACCGTTTTTCTCGGTGAATGGATGCAAGACGTACATCAACAGGCACTCGAGTAAAACTGGGGGTGCGAAACTTGTGTAAATACTTCTATCTTCATCCCATTTACAGCGGGAGCAACAAATGCAACCTGACAAGAAATATCGCTCTATTATCATAAATCAGATTTTAGTGATTTCGCTTATCATCACCGTTACCGCCTGCAGTACATATCTGGGGAGGGGGAACGGTGCAGTGGTCAGGCCTGAAAGCCGCGTTGATTTGCGGGAAGGCGGAACTCACAAGGGTTCCCTAAAAACAATCGATCTTTTATTGGAGTACGAATACACCCGAAATCAAGACAATTTGATGCTTTCCGGTTACGTTCAATTGACGGGTCGACTCAGCACCAATTATGAGTATGTTGATTATTTCTTTTTGACCATCAACTTTTTGGATGGCGAGGGACGGATGTTGGTGAGACAAACGGTTATGACATATATGTCCGGTTATCGTATCGATGATAAGTGGCACTTTACACGCACGCTGTTACCGCCGCCGGGAACTGTCGGCTTTGCGTTTGGTTACAATGGACGGGTCCTAGAGGCAGAACGGGATGGGCTAAACGATTTACCGTTTTATATGAGTCCGCTTCAGAAAACGGGGTTTTGATCGGTGGGAATTCACGTGTTTGGTGTTTCGTATTTAGTATTTTGTTTAAAAAAAGTAAAAAATATAAACAACCTTAACCGAATTTAGTCGAAGTTAAGTTTGATAAACTCGTAGAAAGTCCTAAAACCATCATGCCGGACTTGATCCCCGCTAAGATCGGGAAATGACATAAAAATGTGTTTTTCGACTTTTTACGAAACCATCATTTTTATGATTACCTATACAATCCTCCGAAAGGATTTCTCAAGGGATCGCAGAGACCAAGCAATCCAAACGGGTCGCCCATGTGGACAGTGGGAGGGAGTTTCGCACGCGTCGAGCTGTTGGAGGAGCGCCTTCATTTCCTTCTCGGACAGCGTCTGATTCGCACGAACCGTTTCGTGGCAGGCCATAACGAGCAAGCATTGTTCGATTGTTTTTTTTAAATCGTGAATGATTCCAAGCTCTGCAATTTGTTCCACTATTTCTAATACCATCGATGCGATATTCTTTCCTTCGAGCAGCGCCGGGATCGCTTTAACGACAAATGTGTTTCCGCCAAAAGGTTCGATATCAAGGCCCAATTCATTGAGGTTCGGGATGAGTTTTTTGAGGATATCGGCTTCGGCATAGGATAGGTCCAGGGTTTCAGCTATAACGAGCCGCTGGGCTTCTTTTCCTGTTCGATTTGATGAGGCTTTAAGCTGCTCGAAACGGATGCGTTCGTGGGCGGCGTGTTGATCGACAAGAACAAGCCCTTTATTGGATTCACACACAATATAGGTTTGATGAAGCTGCCCGATTATCTTTAAATCACGAAACGGCTTTTTGTCCCAAAGAGCCGTTTGATTTTCGATTTGGAGCCCGTGTTCGATATCATGGATCGTTTGTTCAGAGAGCACCATTGGAGTTTCTATAGTTTTTTCTTTTAACCTGGAATTTGGAATCCGAAATTCGGAATTCGAAAATCGGAACTCGGAGTTCGATGGGTAATAGTCAGATCTAGATTCTGATACTCTCTGAGTCCTCCAGTGGTCAGGGGCGGCTTGTTCCGTTGATTTTGGAGAAGAGGCACCTGTCGGTTTGTCACCTGTTTTGAGAGCCTCTGATACGGCGGCTTTCACCAGAGCATGGATCTTATTTTGATCGACGAATCGAACCTGGCTTTTTGTCGGATGAACATTGACGTCCACTTGATCATAGGGGACCGATATAAAAAGCGCTGCCAGCGGGAATTGTCCTTTCATTAACCTTCCTGAATACCCTTCAAAAAGGGCATGCTGAATGACGCGATCTCTAACGAATCTGCTGTTTATATAGGTATACGTGCCGCGGGAGGTGTGACGGATGATTCGGGGATCACAAACCCACCCCCAAACCGAATGCCCCTCAAAATCGGCTCGGATGGGATACAGTTGTCCCTTGATGTCTTTTCCGAGAACTTCTGATACGCGTACCACCGGATCGGATGTGGCAGACCAGCTTTTGACGAGTTTCCCGTTATGGTGAAGCTGAAATAGCACACTTGGCCAACCTAGGGCCATTCTTGAAACCGTATCGGCGATGTGTCCCGTTTCGGTGTTAATGGTTTTTAAGAATTTGCGTCGTGCGGGTATGTTGAAAAAAAGCTGTGTTACGGTAATCATCGTACCGGGTGGCGCACCCGTTTCCGTGACTTTCTTTAATTTACCTCCCTCAACATAAATGGCAGTGCCCGAGTCCGCCGTTTTTTCTCTGGTGACAAGGGAAAATCGACAAACGGCGGCAATACTGGGAAGTGCCTCACCTCTAAAGCCGAGCGTTTTGATTGAAAACAGGTCCGTATCTTTGTAAATTTTACTGGTCGCGTACCGTTCGATGGCCAGCATGGCGTCATCCCGGCTCATTCCTACACCATTATCCGAAATCCGAATGGCAGATTTGCCGCCTCGTTCAATCTCAATTCTGATTCGGGTACTCTTTGCGTCCAAGGCGTTTTCAACAAGCTCCTTGACCACAGAGGCCGGCCGTTCCACAACTTCCCCGGCTGCGATTTTATTGGAAAGGATTTCGGGAAGAATTTTGATTTTGGTCATATAGAGTGTTTAGTTTTTGGTACTGTATTGATTTAAATTATGCATTTCTGCCGATCGATTTTAGGTACGCATTGAGACTAGGTGCCAAATTATCCATAATACTTACTACATTATCAATTTTCTTTTTGCCGATTAACTTTCTTTTGTAAGCTCGACGTAACCAGTACTTTGTTTCATTTAGTGAGCCCCTTGAAATTCTGATAAAACGCTGGTTGTCTTTTTTAGTTCCTCTTCCTGCCCCCTCTGCGATATTGGCTCCAATACTATCTGCCGCTTTAACCAATTGCAATCCAACAGTTTCTTTTGCAAAATATTTCCATTCGACCACAATATCCCAAATTTCATCAGCTAATTCTTCAGCTAACCGAAAAACTCGTAATTCTTCAAAGGGCTGAAAACTCATAGAACCTCCTTATTCTAAACACTAAACACTAAACACCAAACACTAAATCCCATTATCATCTTTCTTATAACACCGATACAGATACTCCGCTTCCAGCGGGGACAAATCGAATTTTAAACATGCCGCTTCGATCAACTGTTTTGCGGTTTTTCCCGGACTATGTTGCCGTTCTTCAGAAATCCATTTAACGGCGTTTCTTATCTCTTCACCTTCCGGCTGAATGCTCATGAGAATTCCTTTCTTAATTTTACTTCGAAAATGGCAAATCGCAAATATCATAGATCGGGTTTTTCCTTATGAAAATCTGTCGCCTGTTCAAAATTGTATGCCACCCTTAGCAGGGCTGCTTCATTAAGATGATTTCCCAATAACTGAACCCCTATGGGAAGGCCTGTTGCGGAAAATCCGCATGGTACGGACATACCCGGTAATCCGGCAAGATTTGCGGAAATAGTGAAGATGTCCGACAAATACATGGTCAGTGGGTCATCGATTTTTTCACCGATCTTAAAGGCGGGTGTCGGTGCTACCGGCGCAATGATAACATCACAGCGTTCAAATGCGTTTTTAAAATCTTGTATGATGAGCGTTCGGACCTGGGAGGCTTTACCGTAATATGCGTCGTAGTAGCCTGCAGAAAGGGCGTATGTTCCAATAATGATACGCCTCTGAACTTCTGATCCAAAGCCTTTAGACCGGGTGCTCCGATACATCTCTACGTAGTCCCCGTTGCCTTTATCTCTGAAGCCATATTTAACGCCATCGTATCTTGCGAGATTGGAGCTGGCTTCCGAGGGCGCGATAATGTAATATACTGCCACCGCATAGTTTGTGTGCGGTAGGGATATATCTACCGTGTCGGCTCCCAGTTCACGAATTTTGTGGATCGCTTTTTGTATTGCCTCTGAAACTTCAACATCCAGCCCTTCAGTTTCAAAATATTCCTTTGGGATCCCCACCGTTATATTGCTGAGGCCATCGGTCAAGCTAGACATAAAATCCGGGACGTCGCGGGGGACGGAGGTGGAATCTTTCGGGTCGTAACCTGAAATGGCATTCATAATGACGGCACAGTCCGTCACGTCTTTTGTTAACGGGCCGATTTGATCCAATGAAGAGGCGAATGCAACCAGGCCATATCGGGAAACCCGACCGTATGTTGGTTTCATCCCGACGACCCCACAATGGGATGCCGGTTGACGAATGGAACCACCGGTATCAGATCCCAGAGCCCCGATACACATATGTGCTGAAACGGCCGCAGCCGATCCTCCGCTGGAACCGCCAGGGGTATGCGTAATTTTCCAGGGATTGTGTGTTAACTTGAAACCTGAATTTTCCGTAGACGACCCCATGGCAAATTCATCCATATTCGTTTTGCCGACAATGACAGCACCGGCTTGTTTAAGTTTTGAAATTACCGTTGCATCGTAAGGGGGCACGAAATTTTCCAGTATTTTTGAACCACAGGTGGTACGAAGCCCCTGGGTACAGATAACATCTTTGATGGCAAGCGGGATGCCGGTAAGCGCGGTTACGTTACCTTCAGAAAGGTTCTTGTCGGCTTGCTTTGCTTGCGCCATCGCCGCATCTTCAGAAACAGTCAAAAAAGCGTCTATTTTTTCCTCAACCGATTGAATACGGTTTAAAACTTCCCGGGTCAGCTCTTCCGACGATAGTTCCCGTGTCTTCAGTAGAGTGTGGGCTTTATGAATGGTAAGTTCGTGCAAGCTCATTGAACGACTCCTAATTCATCAAGTTTTTAGTGTTTCGTATTTAGTATTTTGTTTAAAACATACGGTGTCATATCAGTTTGGTAGAATACTAAACACCAAACACCAAATACAAAACACTCTCGTCAAAAGGTCATTTTTCTGACTTTTTACGAGACTTTCAAACGATTACCCAACAACCTTCGGAACCAAAAAGCTTCCCTCTTCTTGCTCCGGTGCATTATCGAGGGCAGATTTTCGGTCGAGGTGCTCCGACTCAACATCGTCTCGAAATGCATTGGTTAAAAAGATCGCATGTGAGGTGGGCGAGACACCTTCTGTGGATACCGTATCTAACGTTTCCATGTACTCTAATATTGTTGCGAGTTGCCTGGCAAATGTTTCAATGGATGCTTCGTCCAGTTTCAATCTGGCAAGGTTCGCCACATAAAGCACCTGTTCTTTAGTGATCTTCATACCATCTCTTATCCTAATAATTTAAAATAATCCCTTTAACGTTTGCTTTTTTCAAGTTGTTTAACGCGATACTGGCTTCTGTTTTGGTTTTAAAAGGCCCGACTCTCACCCGGTACCATTTGCCTTTACCCGGTATCGTCGCAGTGGCCATATAGGCTGGAAATCCCTTCTTTTTTAGTTTTATGATCATTTTACCCGCATCGTTCAAATTTTTTACCGATGCGACTTGAACCGTTAGCTTCTTCGGAGATGGGTCTGACTTACGAGCCGTTTCCACCGGTTTTTTCGGTACTACGTTCTGTTTTCCAGAAGTTGTCCGCTTTGTTTCTTTCGAGCGAACATTGAGAGGGGCTGCCTGCTTCTCTGTCTCGATGGATTCGGAAGGAAGTTTAATATCGTCTGTGTCTACTATTAATGCTTCGTAAAAACCAAGATCCGGCTTCTCTTCTAAGACATTTGAATCAATGCTAAATCTCTGAAGCTCCTTTCGAAAATCCACAGCCTTTAGTGCGGCTAGTTTTTTTTCGAGCTGTTTGATATCAAATTTTAAAGGGGCTGTCTCTCTGCCCACCAGGATGCCAAGTACAAATGTCCAGCCAGAAATGATGACAATAAGGCATACCCACAGTACCGCGCCCCAGCGGGTTAGCTGAAAAACATATCCCTTTTTTTTGGGAGAAGATCGTTTTTTACTCTTCTTTCTTGCCGTCATGATCCTGATTACATTTTTTCCGGCGCACTCACGCCCATTAGCGAAAGACCGTTTCGAATCACTTTTTGCACCGCCTGAACGAGATACAGTCTGCCCATTGTCAGATTTTCCGAATCTCCCAAGACACGATGTTTATTGTAATACGAATGAAATTCGGACGCGAGATCCATCAGATAGAACGTGATCCTGTGAGGTTCCATAAATGTTGCGCTGTTCCTTACCGTTTCAGGGTAGCGAGTGAGTGTTTTTAATAGTTGTATCTCTTCCGGCGTGTTAAGCAACGAGATCGCTTCATTCTTCCACGCCATATCTTTGATCCCTCTTTCTTTTGCTTTTCTGATAATGCTTGATATCCTGGCGTGAACATATTGAACGTAGTAAACCGGGTTTTCGTTTGTTTTCTGTTTGGCAAGTTCAAGATCGAAATCCAGGGGGCTTTCGTAATGGCGCGTCAAGAAAATAAACCGTGCCGCATCCTTGCCAACCTCATGGACGACATCCTGCAGCGTAACAAATTCTCCAGCCCGGGTGGACATGGCTACCGGTTCTCCTCCTCTCAGCAGATTTACGAGCTTCACGAGAATTACGTGAAACTGTTCCCTCTTGCGACCGGATGCCTCGATGGCGGCTGTCATACGGGGAATATATCCGTGATGATCCGCGCCCCACACGTCGATGACGCGTTCGAACCCCCGCTCATATTTGTTCTGATGATAGGCGATATCTGATGCAAAATAGGTTGTATCGCCATTGCTCCGCACGACGACCCGATCTTTTTCATCTCCATACGCCGAGGTTTTAAACCAGAATGCCCCCTCTTTTGGGTAAACAATATGT
>JAHEHB010000201.1 GCA_024644775.1 Deltaproteobacteria bacterium | reverse complement strand
AATTGCTGTCCTTTTGATTATTGGTATGTTTCTGGATGCCGCCCCGGCAATTATGATCATGGGCCCTATTCTGGCGCCTATTGCCATTGAACTGGGGATCCACCCGATTCATTTTGCCATATTGATGTGCGTGGTGGCCACGGTTGGTCTGGCCACACCACCCATGGGAATTGTGTTGTTTCTGGCGGCGTCAATGACCGATACGGCAGTGGAGACCCTTGCAAAAGAGCTGCTGCCATTTTTAGCGACACATATTGTGACAATATTGCTGGTGGCTTACATACCGTCGATGACATTGGCTATTCCGGGATGGATGGATCTCCTATAGCTTCAAAATCAAAAAAAGGCCTGAATCGGCGCTGCGAAAGAAAGGAGGTGATAATGTTCTAATTCGTGGACGAACACTGATTCACGAATCAATTTGGCGTTTTGAAAATGATATCGGCACTTACATTTTACAGAATTTAAATGCGGAGGTGTAATAATGAAAACTTTTAGAAAAATGCTGTTGTTTGTCGGCGTGGCCGTTTTGGCGCTGGGTTTGACCGTGGGACCCGCCGATGCCAAAGCCAAATGGACACTCAAATACGGGCATGGTGGCAATACGAGCAATTGGACCACACTGCAAGAGAGCGCGCTGTTTATCAAGTACTATGTGGAAAAACATTCCCAGGGCCAAATTGAGGTGCAGATCTATCCCTCTTTCCAGTTGGGTAATTTTCGGCAAATGATGGAGCAGGTTCAAAAGAATGCCCTGGAGATGTGTCATACCACTGCCGGGGGCGCATCCAGCTTCATGCCCGAATTTAATGTCGTCGATATGCCGTATTTTATCATTGATGAGCCGATCGCCTCTATTTTTACCCAGCATCCGTTCTGGGAAGAGATGTCGGCCGCATTTCTCAAAAAAACCGGAAATGTCCGCTGGCTCGCCACCATGCCCCAGGGATTCCGTAATTTTTTAACAACCAAGCCGATTAACAATTTAGGGGATCTGAAGGGCAAAAAGATTAGAACCATCGAGTCCACGTTGCAAAAAGAACTGGTTAAAACGTTGGGTGCATCTTCCACACCGATTCCCTGGCCCGAAGTGTACACTTCGCTGCAGACCGGTGTGGTGGACGGCATCAAACATGATGTTTCCGTTATTATTAATTATAAGCTCAAACCGCTGAAACATGCCATCCTCGATAGACATGCCCCGTTGTATGATTTCCTTTGGATCAGTGATAAATTTCTCCAGAGCCTGCCGCCGGATCTCCAGAATGTGGTTATCCAGGGCGTTCGGGAGTCCGCTCGCGTGGCAGACGGTATTTTCTGGGCACTTCAAGACAAGCATGCGAAAGAGTTTAAGGAAAGAGGCGGGACCATCGTCGCGCCGACTCCTGAAATCCAAAAAGAATTCACGGCCGCCCAAAAGCCCATGGAAGAATGGTTTGTGAAACAATACGGTGATGAAGGCGCTTTTTGGCTGAAAAAATTCAAGGAAGCCGTTGAAAACTGCAAATCCAATATTCACGACACGTCAGTCGCATTTGGTATGAAACAGTAGTCCGGTTAATTACTTGTTATATATCCTCACGGTCTATTAGCAATAATGACTGTGAGGATAGTCCACCGAAATACAAATGAGGAAATGGGATCATCCGGAATACCCAAGTTAAAGGAATCGCGTCTTTTTATCGCCTTGTCCCCCTCCCTCAATCCCTCCCACCAAAGGAGGGAAATTTGGTTCCTCCCCCTTTGTCTAAGATCCGCCTCCGGCGTGGACGGGGGAGGCTATGTGGGAGTGATATTATAGGCGAAATTTCATTTACAGACATGTTCACCTGGGGTTTTTTGATAACTTAATTAAGGAAAAATATCCAATGGAACAAAAGCTATTAAAACGAGCATTTGAGAAGATTAAGATTCATGATCGACCTATAAAGCCACGCGAAACCGGTATCACGATGCTCTGTGATCTGGGCATGGGAGTGCACGAGCAAAGAGACGTTCTTGATCTGGCCGGCGCTTTTATAGATCTAGCAAAGATCGCCACAGGGATTGCCGGAACCATTTCAGAAGAGGTGGTGCGAAACAAAATAGCCACCTACCGTGAGCATCAGGTGGAATCTTTTTTAGGCGGTATGTTTTTGGAATATGCTATTTTCCACCAGGGAATGGATATCGCCAAGTACTATTTTGAAGAACATCAACGCCTGGGGCTTAAACTAATAGAGATTTCAGACAACAATTTAGAGATTAAACCGGAAGATAAATTCAATCTGATTCGCACGGCCAAAGAAGAATTCGGACTTTGTGTATTGGGAGAAGTGGGGACCAAGTCGGAAGTTACGACGGTACAAGGATTGGTCGAAGACATAAAGGGGTGCCTGTCGGCAGGATCATGGAAAGTATTTGTTGAGGCGGCCGAGCTAACCGACAAAACAGATGGATCTATCCTGACAGATATCATTGAAGGGATACAAAAAGAAATTGGTATAAATGATATTATCTTCGAGCTGTCCGGTCCTTGGATCACTAATTTTCACCATTTTCAGAATTACATCCTGATGAATTTCCTGATCGACACGTTCGGCCCGGAGGTCAATATAGCGAATGTTAAATCTGAAATACTTCTTCCGCTCGAGATGCTGCGGAACGGATTGGATCGTAAGATCAAATAACCTAAAAAGGAGGTAGCTATGAAAAGGTTACTCATCTGTTTATTATCCATTCTACTCGTAATTTGCTTTGCCGTATCTCCTGCGTTGGCCAAAAAAAGATATGCGGCTCGGCATGCCACGGTGATACCTGTTAAAGACCATCTCGGTCACGGGCATCGTAAATTTGCCGAGGAGGTGGAAAAACGAACCAACGGCGATATCAAAATTGATATCTATTATTCCAGTCAACTCGGTTCGGACGCAGAAACCTATGAAATGGCCAGGGCCGGTTTCCTGGAGCTGGCTGCCGGTTCAACAGCCAATATCATCAAGATGACCAAAGTATTCGAGCCCCTGCATTTACCGTTTCTTTTTGATTCCCGGGCACAGAAAATGAGAGCCGTTGAAGACCCGGAGCTGATGGCGGCGTTTAACAAGGAACTGGCCAAGATCGGTTTGGTGTGGTTGTATCACCTTGAGGTCGGACCCAGACAATTGCAGCTTGCCACGAGAAAAGTTTCATTGCCTGACGACATGAAAGGTATGAAGCTTCGCGCATCACGGTCACCGCTTGAAATTGATTTGCACAAAGCACTGGGCGCGACAAGTGTCCAACTCCCGCACATGGAGACCATGGAAGGGTTTAAAACGGGTATGGTTGATGGAGAAACGATTCCTATTGACGCGCTTTATGGTGTGAAACATTATGAGAATCTAAAATATGTCGGCATGCTGAACTGTATGACATTGTATTATCCGACATTCGTCAGTAAACGTTGGTGGGATGCGCTGCCTGATGACTACAAGAAAGCCATGATGGCGGCCGGCAAGGAAGCCACTAAATGGCATGCGGAATATCTGCACAAAACCGTCCATGAAGACATGAAGAAAATGAAACAGGAGGTCGGCCTCGACATTTATGAGTTTACCCCTGATCAAATTAAGGCATTTAAGGAAAAGTGTCAGCCTCTTTACGAAAAGTATGCCAAAACCACGTGCCCGACCTGGATGGTTGAAAAAATCCAAAAGGCTGCCGGACCTGTTGGTGATAGGGGGTGGGAATACTCACCTCCGAAATAAAGGAGAGGAAGAACCAATATCCATGCGTTCTTCGGGTACCTGAAGCACAACGATGAAAAGAGTTCGAATTTATGAGTCTTATCGATAGATTTGACCACTATTTTACACAATTCTCCAAAATCCTGGCTGTCGTGTTTCTGATCGGTATACTTCTTGATGTCGGGATATCGGTCACGTGCCGGTATATTTTTTTCTTTGCAACACCCTGGGCCGATCCCATCGCAAAGTATATGGTAATATGGCTTGCATTTATAGGAGCAAGCATCGCCATTAGAGAAGGCGCCCATATTACTTTTGATAGTATTGCCCGGAAATTTCCTCGCCACAGGAGATTTTTCGTCGTTTTCGTGAATACCAGTATTCTAATCTTTTGCGTAAGCATGGTATTTTACGGAATGAAATACGCCACCGAACAAGGATTCACACAGTCAGATCCGGTGCTGTTCGATTTGAATATGATATTCCCATATCTTTCCGTGCCGGTCGGTCTCTTGTTTATGATTATTCAAACGATTGTCATAAGTGTAAAATTTTTTTCCGACTATCAAGAACACGGTCCCTGATCGAAAAAGCGGAGCCTATGTTAATTTTACTTTTTGTCGGTATTTTTCTATTACTCATGCTGTTCAGCGTGCCCATCGCTTTTTCTTTAGGTCTGGCTACCATCGTTGTGTTCATTATTCCGGATGTTCCACTTGATCTGCTCACGGCTCGAATGTACGGGGGGCTGAATCGATTCATTTTCGTTGCGATTCCGTTTTTCATACTCGCCGGTGAATTGATGACCGAATCCGGTATTTTGATTCGTCTGATGGATTTTACCAGATTGGTTGTCGGCAGAATTAAAGGCGGCCTCTTTCACATGAACATACTGGTGAGTATGATTTTTGGGGGGATCAACGGATCTGCCATCGCAGATACTGCTTTAGTCGGATCGATGCTGATCCCTGCCACCTCAAGGGAATACAAAGACAGGGATTTTACAGCAGCGGTCACAGCGTGTTCATCAGTCGTCGGTCCGGTGATTCCCCCAAGTTTACCGATGCTCCTCTATGCGTTTGTGGCGGGTAATGTATCTGTCGGGGCGCTATTTATGGCCGGCGTCGTACCCGGTATTATCCTGGCCGGTGGGTTAATGCTGATTACCGCATTTGTCATCCGAAAAAAAGATTTACCGAAACTGGAATACACCTATTCCTTTATGGATATACTCAAAATAGTGTCTCGTTTTTCCGTTACCATCATGTTGCCAGTGATTATGGTCGGCGGTATTGTATCGGGTGTTTTCACACCCACGGAGTCGGGATGCGTGGCAGTATTCTATGCATTGTTTGTCGGATTTTTTATTACCCGGGAATTGACCTTTAAGAAAGTCTATGGTGCACTGGTCAGAACGACGGTTGTTTCCGGAGTGGTGCTCTTTATTATCAGCATCTCATGCGTTACCACATGGTGGTTGACCATACAGAGAGTTCCGGACCAGATCATTTTTTTTCTGGAAAGTTTTATCACTGGAAAACAGATGTTTCTGCTGGTAATTGTAGCGTTGCTCCTTTTTATCGGCTTGTTTGTGGAGGTGGGCGCAGGGATTATTTTGCTCGTACCGATACTGGTTCCGCTTTCCGAAAGCTATGGCGTCAATCCCATTCAATTCGGGTTGATGACCTGTCTGGGCCTGCTCATCGGTGTTGTGACGCCGCCGGTGGGTATTTGTCTGTATCTATCGAGCAGTATTGCGGAAACGCGACCTGAAAAAGTGTTTAAAGCTGCGCTTCCATTGTTGGCATTGGAAGGTGCCGTCTTGTTGCTGATTACATTTTTTCCGCAAACCTATCTTTGGGTGCCAAAGTTATTTGGCTATAGCACTGGATAAATAAGCTTCATGTATTTAAATTGAGAAACGAATAAAAAAGGAGGTAGAAAAATGAGTTTTACAAATCTTGCAGAGTTTTACACGCCAAAGAAGATTTTATCGGGTGTGGATTGTGTGAATCAATTAGGTGATGAGATAAAAACGCTCAATGCCAAAAGACCGCTTGTAGTGACCGACAAAGGTGTTGTGGGAGCCGGATTGGTAGAATGCCTATCCGGTGTATTGAAATCGTCTTCCATTGATTATGCGGTTTTCGATAACGTGGAAGCCAATCCCACCATGCCGTCGGTGCACGAAGGTGCGGATCTTTATACCAGCGAAAAATGCGATGCCATTATCGGTCTGGGTGGGGGAAGCCCCATGGATGCGGCCAAAGCCATCGGTGTAAAAGCCACCCATGAGGGAGATATCATTCAATATACGAGACGCGGCGGCAAACCGGTGCAGGACATTATACCACCTTTGATTTTGATTCCGACGACATCGGGAACCGGCAGTGAGGTCACACGGTTTTCGGTGCTGACCAATGTCGATGAACACATCAAGATGGTAATTGCCACACCTGTTATTACGTCCGATGTTGCCATCGTCGATCCGGCCTTGACCAAATCCAAGCCGCCGAGTGTTACAGGGCCCACCGGCATGGATGCACTGACCCATGCGGTCGAATCGTATATCTCCAATAAATCGACGACTCTGACTGAAACACTGGCGCTCAAAGCCATCGAACTGATCGGATCGAACCTGCGGCAAGCGGTGGCCAATGGGGAGAACATGGAAGCGCGAGCAAACATGATTTTGGCAAGTATGGCTGCCGGCATGGCATTTGGCAATTCATCGGTGGGTACGGTGCACGCAGTTGCCCATGCCCTGGGTGGTTTTTTCAATGTGCCTCACGGCGTGGCCAATGCGATGATGCTGCCCTATGTCATGCGATATAACCTCATTGCCTGTCCTTCTAAATTTGAAGATATCGCTATTGCATTGGGAGAGAATATTGAGGGGCTTACGGAGATGGAGGCGGCGTGGCGGTCAGTGGAGGCCGTGGAGAGTTTGTCCGAAGATATCGGAATACCCAAAAATCTAAAAGATGTGGGCGCCGATCCGGCCAGGCTCGATGATCTGGTGAATGAGTCAGAACAACAGGGTGCCTATCCCATGAGCCCGAGAGTACCGACTCGAGAGATCACCCAGAAAATGTTCGAAGAAGCGTTTAATGCGTGAGTCCGTGTGACGTATTCATTCATCGAAGCATTTCGGATATTGCTTCGCCTTGTTATACCACGAAGTTCACGAAGAGCACGAAGCGGAGACTTTTTTTATTTGTCTGAGTGCACCTTCGTGTCCTTAGTGGTAAATGCGTTCCATAGATAAGGAGGTAGTTAATGAGTCAAAAGGACTTTTCGATGAGGTTTGATTTTCCAACCAGCTGGCAGAGCGGAAGGGGACTTGCCGGCAAAACCGGGAGTATTTTAAACGATCTGGGATGTAAAAGTACGCTCGTAGTAACAGATAAGGTGTTGGTGGAGATCGGCGTTCTCAAACCGGTTTTTGCATCTTTGGATAAAGCCGGCATCGATTATACGGTGTGTGATGACGTTACCATTGAACCGACAGTGAGCCTGTTTGAATCCATGGTGGACAAGCTGGCGCTTAAAACGTTTGATTCGGTGGTTGCCGTTGGCGGGGGAAGTGTTATCGACGTTTCCAAAGGGCTTTCGGTCATCGCTAAATTCGGCGGCAGCATCCGGGATTATGGCGGTCTGGGTAAGGTGACAGAGCCACCGGACTGGAAGATTATCGCCATTCCCACCACCTCGGGTACCGGAAGCGAGATCTCAAATGGCGCGGTATTTATCGATGAATCCATCCAATCCAAGTTCCCGGTGATCAGTATGAATGTGTGCCCCACCGTGGCCCTGACGGATCCCGAAATGACCTTGTCTATGCCACCCCAAGTAACCGCCAACAGCGGTGTGGATGCGTTGGTGCATGCTGCGGAGTCTTATATTTCAAAAAATGCCAGTGTTGCCACGGAACCGTTTGCCATTCGTGCCATCGAGCTCATCGGCGAGGGACTGAAACCCGCCTATGCCAATGGAGACGATCTCGATGCCCGTGAGGTAATGCAGATCGGCGCCACCATGGCAATGGTGTCCGCCATGAATGCATTGTTGGGGTTGTGTCACGCCATGGCCATGCCGCTATGCGCCCTTTATCATATTCCCCACGGCCAGGCATGCGGTCTCGTGCTTCCCTCTGTGCTGGAGTTTAATGCCGAAGTACAGAAAGAGAAAGTGGCCAATATTTTCAAGGCGATGGGAATTATCGATAAAGACGCCGGCAGCGACGCATTGACGAACGAATGTTATGAAAAGCTCCGAGCAATGCTAAACGAAATAGGGGTTCTGACAAAGCTCAGCGATCATGGGTACAAAGAAGCGCACATAGAAACCATCGTAAAGGGAACCCTAAACAGTGTGCAAACTCAGTTCAACCCCCGAACGCCAAACGAAGCAGACATAGCCGGCATTGTTAAGCGGGTTGTTTAGGTCGCTTTTTCAGACTCTGAGGCGGTAAGTTCGCTGAAAGAGATGAAGATGCGTTCTTGAATGAGTGGTGTCGGGTGTCAGGTTTCGGGTGTCGGAACTAAACTGAAACCTAATCTGCACATGTACGGACGAAATATTAAATGAGGATCGGGTGATATGGCCTCTCCGGTTGCGCGTGAGGAAGTCATAACCGGGCTGAAAGCGACCCTGACGAAAGGTTCGCCCATTCTGGCAACCGGATGCAGCGCAGGCATCATTGCCAAGTGTGCGGAGCTGGGTGGGGCGGACCTCATTGTTGTTTACAGTACAGGAAAATCCCGATTGATGGGGCTGCCGACAACAAGACTGGGAGATTCAAATGCCATAACCTTGTCCATGGCAGATGAAATCCTAAATGTCGTTACGGACGCTCCGGTGATCGGCGGCATTGAAGCCACAGACCCTATCCGGCTCGATTTACGGAAACTCCTCAACCGGTTTCCGGGAGGCGCTTTTACCAACACTCACCCCAGGCAACCCTGATGCGGACGACACCGGAGGAAAATGAACGACTCGGTGTGATCATGGCGGAAAAACTCATTCGATCGAACCATGCCACCGCCGTGGTTATTCCGTTGGGCGGATTCTCTGCTTACGACAGCCCCACGGGGCACTGGCCTGATCCGGAGGCGGATGACGCCTTTATTCAGGCGTTGAAATCGAATCTTTCCTCGAAGATAGAATATGTGCAAGTAGGCAGTCATATTAACAGTGAGGATTTCTGCAAGACAATGGTGGAAGTCCTGCTTAGAATGCTGTCGGCACATTAAGAATTTGTTTGACATAAATATCGTCCTTAATTAGATATAAAAAGAAACTTTTCTTATTTTCCCGCCCACTTGAACTTAACAGAAGGGCTTGCGCAAGGCGGCCCACTGAATCGTTAACATCACAAAGAAGGAGGTTATCCATGAGCGAGAAATCCAAAAGTCCGTCTAAACCCAAATTCACCCGTCGACAGGTACTGAAAATCGGCGCCGGTGCCGCAGTGACCACCTTTGGTGTGCCCCTGCTGGTAAAGGCCAAACCCTTTTCAGGCACCGAGATCAACGTTTCCTGCTGGAGTTCCCCTTACGCCACGCTGCTGGCCGATTATATCCCTGAGTTCAAAGAAAAAACCGGTATCACGGTCAACTATGAAACCCCGGCCTTCCCCATTTATAACCAGCGGGTGGACCTGGAGCTGTCCACCAAGGGAAGCGGCTACGATGTGGCCAACATCACCTTTATCTACTGTGCGCGAT
>JAHEHB010000200.1 GCA_024644775.1 Deltaproteobacteria bacterium | reverse complement strand
TTCATTGCTTGGCATCGAAACAGTAAGGGGGCGGTCCACCGTGATCTCGTTTTTCACATCTACAATTCCCCCAATCGCCAGTACATCCGAAAGGGCGGAAGAGAGCGCGAAAAACGAGGGCACCCGTCCCTTTAGTGTCACAATGCCGTCATTGACATCCACCTGGACATTGGCGGCATCAACCCGGTCATCCCAATAAAGATGATCGACAATGTCGTTTTTTATTTGTTCATCTTTAAATGCCATCGTTACATCCTTTGCTTTTGGGATTGAGAGTAAAAATCTTAAACGTTTTTAGCGGCACTTTCTCATCTTCCAGATTTCGATACGCTTCGAGGAGCTCAGCGTCCATAATCTCATCTCGTGGGTGTTGCCGCATTTTTTGACATTGATTGGTTATGATCTGGAATTCTCGGATTGAGCATCCCACAAATTCATGCTCAAATCATATTCATTTACTCCTTGAATTTTTTTAATTTTAAATCCTAATTTTTTGCCCAGGGCCAACATTTGGGTATTTTCGGCCAATACGACTCCATTTACGTTTTCGAATCCACGTGCTTTAGCAATAGATAAGCACCGCTGCAGCAATGCAGCGCCAATCCCCTTTCCATGCCATTGATCACCGACGGTGACTGAAAACTCAGCCTCTTTGAGATTTCTTTCAGCAATAATACGAGCAACTCCCAACATTCTCTCTTGCGAGGGAGATTCTGA
Organism: Deltaproteobacteria bacterium; assembly: GCA_024644775.1. Next base: position 8,771 of record JAHEHB010000200.1, on the reverse strand, counting down.
TAGCGCAACCAATGCGATTTCACGATCATAATCAATTTGAGTGAAACGGGCGAGCATACTGTGCGGTAGATGTTTTAAAGGTGTAAAAAAACGAAAATATACACTCCTCGGCGAAAGCGCATCAAAAAGCTCCACCAATAGTGGTGCATCTTCGGGTCGAATGGGCCGGACGAATATATCAATTCCCATAGTTGTTCTCGTGTGTTCTTCATGCTGATCCGGATAGGGACTGATTACCAAATGCTGTGGAGCCGGTATTTGTGACGGTTGTAAAAGAACCCTGGCATCGATCGCGCAGGCGTCATTTTCCCTAACAAAAAGGGGGTTGATATCGAGCTCTTCAATTTCGGAAAAATCGGTAACCAGATGAGCAAGGCGAATAAGTACTTCTTCGAGCAATTGCATGTTGGCCGGAGGTATGTTCCGGTAACCTTTGAGCAAATGATAGACCTTTGTTTCTTCCATAAGCCTCTTTGCCAGCAGGCGATTTAAAGGCGGAAATGCAATGGCCCGATCTTGGAGCACTTCGGCAAATATACCACCCATCCCAAAAAGGATTACCGGTCCGAAATCCCGATCCTTTTTCGCTCCTAAAATGAGTTCATAATCCGAACCTGTGAGCATGGGCTGGATGGTCACACCTTCGATTCTGGCTTTCGGGTTGTAGGCATGTGTGTTCCGTATAATCGTTTCAAAGACCTCGGAGACTTCTTTTTTATTTTTCAGATCAAGACAGACAGCATTGGCGTCGGATTTATGCGTGATGTCTCTCGAATTGATCTTCATCACAACAGGGAACCCTATATTTTGAGCCTTTTGAACTGCCTCCTCCTTTGTTACTGCTTTTTCCGTCCGGTTCACAGGAATTCCGTAAGACGAGAGCAGGGTCTTGGCCTCCAGTTCAGTAAGAAGGTGGTTTTTAGTTTCAAGTCCCCGTCGAATCAGGTTCTTTGCTGTTTCACGATCAATTTCCAGTTGCTTCGGTAGCTTGGAGGGAATCTGTTGAAGCATTTGGATGTTCTTTGAATAACGATATAAATCCATAAATGCGCGCACGGCACGTTCGGGCGTGTCAAACGTCGGAATTCCGGCTTGATTAAAAATTTCCCGGCCTTTTTGCATATCCGATCCGCCGACCCAGCAGGTAAAAACGGGAAAAGATCTATTTATAATAAGATCAACCAGGGAGGCCGCCACCTCAGCTGTATCAGTGAGAGCTTGGGGAGCGGATATGATTAAAAGCCCGTTGACTTCCTTGGCATTCAAGCAGATTTCTACGACCTTCCGATATAGCGGTGGCGTGGCTTCCCCCAACATATCGATCGGATTTCGCTTGCTCCAGTAAGGGGGAAGAATTTCATCCAATTCTTTGATGGTTTCATAGCCTAACGGTACAGGCTCATTTCCGTAATCGGACAGCGCATCAGCAGCCATTACACCCTGGCCTCCCGCATTGGTGATGATCGCCAGCCCTGGCCCTGAAGGTGTCGGTTGCTTGGCTAATAGTTCCGCGCAGTCAAAAAGCTCTTCGAAAGTTTTAACCCGCAGAATGCCGGCACGCTGAAAAGCCGCATCATAAATGGAGTCTTCACCAGCCAATGCGCCGGTGTGTGATGCAGCCGCCAGGGCTCCGGCTTGGGTTCGCCCTGCTTTCAGCGCAATAATCGGTTTGACACGCGATACCGCTCGTGCAGCACTCATAAATTTTCTAAACCGGGTTAAGCTTTCCACATACATGACAATACTGTTAACATCCGGTTCACCACCCAAGTAATCGATCATATCTCCGAAATCGACATCCAGCATATCACCAAGACTCACAAAGTAACTGAACCCAATATTCTCTTTAACAGAGAGATCTAAAATCGCCGTGCAAATCGCACCGCTTTGAGAAATAAAGGCCATCTTCCCAGGAAGTGGCATCTGATTGGCAAAACTGGCATTCAACATAGACTGACTGGACACAATCCCCACACAATTGGGACCGATAATGCGCAGCCCGGACGCTTCTGCTTCTTTTTTAATAGCCGCCTCAACTTTTTTACCTTCCTCTCCGATTTCCTTTCCCCCTGCGGAAATAATTACCGCCCCGCCCACCCCGGCTGCAGCGCATTCTTTAACAATTTGAGGAGCCGAGAGTATTGGCGTGGCTAAAATTGCCAAATCGACTTGTACTTTTAGATCCGCAATTGATGGAGAGGCGGATTTCCCCCGGATATTTTTATGCTTCGGATTAACGGGGTAAATATCCCCTGAAAAACCACGCTCGATCAGATTGTGCATTAAGGCGGCACCGATGCTGCCTTTTCTTTCGCTCGCACCGACTACCGCGATAGATTTCGGGTGAAACATTTTATCTAAATTTTCAACGCTCATCACTAATATCCGGTGCTTTTTAAAAATGTGTAAGTTTTCTTGCCCTTTCTTAGAAACTTGAACAAATTGTTTTTTCCATAATCGGTGTCCTTTGAAATTGGCTCTCACCTGTACTAATATAAAAACATAGGCTTTCCGCCTATCTCCTTGATTCTTGGACGGTATTGTTCACTGTCGTAGAGTTCCGGTACATTTACTCGTTTTGAGCTGGTTGTAACGGTGCTAATGGGAACATCGGCGTACTGCCCGTTTTTAAGGACCACCATACGGCCGGTGTACTGTTTCCGGATCAGTTGAATTGCCATGCTGGCATAATTCAGCGCGACCATGAGATCCAGAGAATCCGGGGCACCGCTTCGCATCAGGTAGAAAAGGGGTTGAAAGATAATGTTGACCCCCGTGATTTTTTTGATAGCCTCACCGGTTATAGCACCGATGCCTCCGAGTCTGCGATGACCATATGCATCCGTCTCGCCGGAAAGCACCATTTCGCTTTCCTCCATCGTCGCACCCTCGCTGATTGTCATCATTGCATAGTTACTGGGATTGCGTTTCCGATCCTCAACCAGAAATGATGCCAGGCGGTCAATGTTGAAGGGTACCTCAGAAATGATCGCCCGGTCTATCCCGGACAAATAGGCTGAGATAAGCGATGTTTCTCCGCAGTAGCGGCCAAAGAGCTCAATTACCGCGATTCTTTCGTGGGATCCTGCGGAGGTTCGGAGCGCATGTATGAAATTCACGCTTCGGGTGGTGGCTGTGGAAAACCCGATACAGTAGTCGGTCCCGAATACATCGTTGTCCATGGTCTTTGGAATCGCAACTACGGGGAATCCTTCACGATGGAGCCGTTCGGCGTATGAAAGCGTATCATCACCACCAATGGGAACAATGACATTGATGCCTAAATGATCCATGTTGGAAAGGATGCGAGTTGTAAAATCGAGCTTTTCGTTTTTATCTGGAGAAAAGCATTCCTTTAGATAATCGGGCGCATCTGAATAATTCACGGCAGCTGGGTTCGTTCTTGAGGTGTGCAGAATGGTGCCGCCGGATCGGTCAACAGTCCTCACCATGGGTTTCGTCAGCCCAAAAACACTATTTTCAAAGGTTCCCGGATCGTCAGGGTTGTAGGCAAGCAACCCTTCCCAGCCATTTCGTATTCCCAAGACTCTCATATCGTTATCGATACCTTCGTAAACAAGGGTTTTAATGCAGGGGTTTAAACCCGGAACATCACCACCCCCAGTTAAAATACCGATTGTAATTTTCTTATTTTTAGTCATAATAATCACCCCTTTCCGACATAAGCTGAAAGATAAATGAAAATTGCCTGCCCGAAACGCATCGTAAGACTTCGCGTAACTGTAACTATTTTTCTACTTTCTCACGCATTTATTCAACCTCCTTTTCATTACGAATAGCGTGTATTTCAAATTCGGGTTTTACATACGGGCTCCTTTAAAATATGAAAATTCAATGTTTCAGGCATTCCGATCAGCAATGGCAATCGAATCAAAATTTCCACTCCCATTACCGTTAGAAAAACATACCGATTAGATAAATCTTTTTAATACCGGTACGATCGATCAGACAGCCGATCATAGGACTCGACAGACCCGCAACACACATTCCGACGGCATTCACCATACCCAACTGTACGGCGGTGGCTCCGAGCGCAATTGTATAAATCGAGCAGTATGGAAAAACAATCTGATAACATAAGCTGGCAAGAGAGGTCCGCGCTACGGTCACTTGCCAATCCCGAGGCTGCCTTTTTAAGAAACTAACACCTTTTGTAACCGCATGAGTGGCCACATGTATGGTATCGTGACTTATTGACATTTTATCTCTGGTTCCCTGATAATCCGGGGGTTGTGGGTTTACATCAACTAGCCGCAAGTTCACGGCGGGCCGCCATATCTACCATCACCCTTTCTCTCGCTCTATCGATACCCAACGCATTGCGTTTTTTGTCGATATGAGCGATCATTTTCTGGGCATGCTTGATGGGGTCGACTTCCAGATCCCACATACCACCGTACATTTTTTCAAATTCTTCAAAGAGGTATTTCTGAAACACAGGGGCCCCGGATGTCGGCAGGGTAACGCCAAATACGGTGTACACACCGGATGCAACAAAATAATGTCCGATACTAATCGCTTTTTCACTCATCCATTCCGGTGCACTTCCGGCGGCCGGCAGGTCACTGATATCGTCTCCCAGTCCCCCGGCTTTTACAACCTCGGTGGCTGCCAACAATATCCTGCTGTTGTCTACACAGGAACCCAAATGGAGCACCGGCGGAATCCCTACCGCTTCACACACCTCTGCCAGACCAGGGCCACAAAACACTCCTGCGGTTTCCGGCGTTAAAAGCCCTTCCATGGCACAGGCAATGCCGTTACATCCAGAGGTTAAGACAATCACGTCGTTTTTAATCAACTCTTTTACCACTGTGATATGCGCATCATTGTGTTTTGTCCGAGCATTGTTACAACCCACCACGCCGGCAATACCTCGGATACGACCGTTGATAATGTTATCATTCAAAGGATAATAAGAACCGCGAAATAGACCCCCCAGATGGTATTCGATCGCCTCCACCCCAAAACCTGCTATCTGGATGTTTTTATATTTCGGAATCATCACTTCGGCCCCTCTGTTTTCGAAGTTGTCAATGGCCAATTTGACGATTCGTTTCGCGTCTTCCAGGGCGTAGTGTTCGTCAAACTCGATGTGGATCACATTATTCGCATGATCTTCTTTTAGGACGCCCAGGTTGGCTTCGGACTGGAGAGGGTAGGGGGTTCCGAAAAGGACATCCTGAAGGTCCGTAGCCAGCATGGAACCACCCCAGCCATCTGCAATGGCCGTGCGGGTGCCCTGTTTGATCAGGTTTTTGTAATCTTGGTCCACACCGATATGCGTGCGATGCATAATCTCAACAATTTCTCGGTCGATATTCCTTGGAAGAACATCGTTTTTCTTCCATCATCTAATCATCTGATAATCATCTAAATATCATTAAGTAGCATGAAGTGTGCCACGAAAATACTGTACAAATAACTACTTTCTTTTCAGTGAGTTAGTGTTTTAAGGAGTGCGGCAATGATACTTCGAGAACGTCTGTTTTAGAAAAATTTCGAAAGATTAATTCGAAAAATTTCGAAAAAAATATAAGCAAGAGATTGGAGGACCAAAAAATGGTAAAAAATGGGTTTAGCGCGTTGGTCTAAATTTTTTGAAAAAAGTTCGACCAAGGACCATCCATGCCTTAAAAGGTGAAATGAGATCTAAATAGCAATCCGCGCATAAGATCTTCCCATATAGTTTTTTTTCCTCTCCCTTAGGAATAAATCTATTGCATCTGTAACATTGCATGTCATAGCCTCCAGGGTGATATGTGTTTAATAAATTCCATAAGCCCAATAAAACCAGATTTTTCAAAACCTCTGACTTCATCTGAAGAAACTCTCACCTTCTCTGCTACTTGTTCGATTATCTCATTGTCCACATAACGATACCCAAGTCTTTTCGCCAATCTTTGTCCCAATGTCACCCCACCTGCGCCGACTTGTCGTGATATGGTTATGACTGCCATTGTTATATGTCACCTCCTTATTTAGAATACTCGGGCTATATTATTAAAATCTCACGGGAAGACTCCAGACCGAGTTCTCTGCGTGACTGGAAGCCACTCCCACGAGGTGTCGATGTTAAGTTAAAGACATTGACCTTAAACACTTAGCGGTTTTTTTAAAGCAAACCCTTTCCAGGGACACTCAAAGCCGGGCCCCCTGGACCTGGATTCGTTACTTGCCCGCCGTAAAAGACTTCCATCTTTGAAAGAGCGCCGAAGCTTCGGCAGAAACGCTTCGCAGTAAGGCCCTGTGTGAAAAAAGAATCCATGCACAATGGGTTCAGCGCGGTACGAATCGGTCCCAATCTGAAGGAACATAGTCTTCAAATCTTACGGCTTGTTTTCTTTCTTTTCTGCAGAGCTCAGGATGCTTTCTTTCAAACAAACAGCGTTCCTCATCTAAAAGGTTCCAGTCTGTGAGTTTAACGCAATTGCCCAGCTTCCGTTCCGGATCTTTTGTATTGTGCTGAAGGGTTAGGCTGATTCTGTTATTGTCCGTATCGATAAACGACCATTTCCAAGCTTCAAAGATGTGGGCAGGATCTCCTCTCCATTCTATGGGCTTACCAAATCGATCCTCAAATCGGTTAAGAAGCGCTTTATAAAACTTCCTGCTTGAATCGGCATACTTGATTTTAATTCGCACAATGCGATGCGTCGCGCTACAGGATCCATACCAGATCAGACCGCTCTTAAACCCATTAGGATCCCTTATTTCCACTTCTTTGAGATACCCACAATACCGAATCGGTAAGACTGTTTCCATCTTGATTCTATCTTTATAGTCTTCAATGCTGTTGCCCAAAATAAATCCAGCAATCTGATGAGGGGTAACAGCCAGGCATGTGGTGTGGGTCAGGAAAAATAAGCTAATCACTCCAAATAGGATTATCTTTTTCATACGCCTCTCCTTCTATTTCTTAGAAGAAAATATGTGCTATATTTTTATTCTGCATATCATGTGCCAGTAGATCATTTTTTCAATAAATAGCATGATATCATATGGTTAGTTTCTAAATAATTGCTGACAGTTAATCGAACGATTTAAATTTAGAAGAATTGCGAAATTGATTTTGAAAATATTCAAAACAAGGAACCAGGAGATGATAATTTAAAAATAGGGAATTTTATTATGGTGAGAGATAATTTTGGGAGAAATAAAAGCGCTCATAAACTATAGAGAAGATGATAAACTATTTTTTTCTTTAACCAGAATGCGTATAAAATATCCGCCGATAAGGGAACCAAGGATGGTAAACACCGTCAGTATCAACACATATTCCCAACCAAAGTACGAAATCATGACCGGCAGAAGAAATGGCTTGATCGCCCGGTTACTGAGAAAAATGGCTATCAAATCATTTGCAGTGTTTGACACACTTTTACTTCCGGTGAACAGTGAACAACAATGGTTAACTGAATCATCTCTCAATTCTACTAGACCGAACGGACAAGCAGCAAAGGACGGTCTATGCGATGCAGAACACCGGCTGCAACGCTTCCATAAAAGACCCGTGATAATCCGGTTCGGCCGTGGCTCGCAATGGCAATAAGATCTGCATTTTCACGTTCAGCCGCACGAATGATTGCTTCCACAACCGGGCCATGGGTAATGAATAAGCGGGCATTTATACCTTTTTCCCGAAACTCGCCTTTTAAACCCGCAACGTATTCCTCTGCTTGTTTTTCTAAGACTTCATATTCTTCTTGTGTTTGGAAGGCGAATTCTGCTCCAGCGGCAAGTATAACGGGCTCGATTACCTGCATGAAGATCACTTTAGAATTGTTACTCCCTGCAAATCCCTCTATGTGTGGCAGTATCGCCTCCGCTCTTTTTGATCCATCCAAAGGGGCTAATATGGTCTTGTACATCTTATCATCCTCCATTCTCTATAAAGTTCGGACAAATCTACGCTGCCCATGTTTATCCGATTGGTAAAGTTTTCTCATATAAAAGAACGTACCTGCATATTCCGCAACGGTGAGTTTGTTTTCAGCTATCATTTTATGAACGATGTCCCAATTCCTTTGGGTTTGTGACACGAGTTTATTTACGGCCTCCTCCCTCATGGGATGTACAGCAGTAATACTCAACAGATCTTTCTCGATGTCGCCTGTAGAAGCGAAGGCATTTCCCTCATATCCTATCAGATATTCCACCGGCTCAATACGCTCATGAAGAATTTGATAGGCTCGATTGATAGTTGCTTCAGGAGGCGCATGAACCCACCTTAATGCGGGCGGCCGTGTGGGGATCGATAAATATGCTTTAGCGGGCCCGAGTTCCGCTAAAAAATCGGCGATCGCTTTTATTTCGCGCTCATCGTCATTGACATTTCTAACCAGCATCGTTTCAGTAGCAAGTTCTGCGTCAGAGTTCTTTCCAAAATCGAGTGTGCCGTTCGTTATTTCCGCAAGGTGTAGGGATTTGATCGGTTGATTGATCTGATGCCAGGTTTCAGATGTCATAGAATCTACCTTCAGCGAAACCCAATCTGCTTTCATAAGGTCCTCTCTTACATCGGGTCGCCAAATAAGAGAGTTGTTTGTAATCACGGCTATCTTTATTCCCAAAGGCTTCAACAGATCGATCTCTCGCCCCAGATTGATATCCAAGGTCGGTTCTCCATCAGGAACGAAGGTAAGGTAGTCAATGTGCTCCCCGGCTTTTGTCACTTTTTCAATTTGTTTATCAACAGCCCTTTGGATCTCCAAAAGCTCGTAAAAAGCACGACGCTCGACCTGCCTGTT
>JAHEHB010000199.1 GCA_024644775.1 Deltaproteobacteria bacterium | reverse complement strand
TTGTATTTAAGGAATCAGATATGACATACGCATTTAAGATAGCACCGACGCTAACGTCGCCAGAACAGTTGGATGGCGTTATCTCTAAAGCTTGCGATCATCTTCTTTCTTTACAGGATCCTAAGGGGTATTGGATCTTTGATCTTGAAGCGGATGTCACGATACCATCGGAATACCTGCTACTTCAGCGGTATTTGAAACGGGAGATCCCCAAGACCTTGACGGAAAAACTCGCCAACTACGTGCGGAATCGACAGTTGCATGACGGCGGCTGGTCTCTATATGAAGGCGGTGCTTCCGATATCAGCGCCTCGGTTAAAGCCTATTTTGCCTTAAAGATTACGGGCGATTCTCCCGATGCCCCACATATGACAAAGGCACGGGAATGTATTCTCAAAAAAGGCGGGGCCGGCAAGGTCAATGTGTTTACACGCATCACACTTGCGCTTTTTGGACAAATACAATGGCATACAACACCGGCCATGCCCGTTGAAATCATGCTGTTGCCGGACTGGTTCTTTTTTCACCTCCATAGAGTCTCTTATTGGTCGCGCACGGTGATCGTGCCCCTGCTTATTCTCTATGCCAAACGCCCGGTCTGCCGCTTGAAACCAGAGGAAGGTGTGAGGGAACTCTTTAAAGAAGCCCCGGAGGGGCTTCGACGTTTGGACGGCTTCTCGACGGGGAATATTTGCAAAAACTTTTTTATCTTCCTTGATCGAGGCCTGAAACGGATCGACGGTTTGATACCTCGTTCAAGCAGGGAAAAAGCCATTCAGCGCGCCCATCGTTGGATGATTAATCATATGCAGGGAAATGGCGGGGTTGGCGCCATTTTCCCGGCAATGGCCAACTCAGTCATGGCGCTGAAGGCTTTGGGGTTTTCAAACGACCATCCGGATATAAAAAAGGGGATTCAAGCGCTGGACGATCTTCTGATTGCGGGTCGGGAAGAGGCGATTTGTCAACCTTGCCTTTCTCCGGTTTGGGACGCGTGTTTGAGCCTGATTGCATTGCTGGAAACCGGTGTTTCCCCGAAACATCCTGCCATCAACACCGCCGTTGATTGGCTCATCGAACAGCAGGTCCTGGTACCCGGCGATTGGTGCTACCGCGCACCAAAACTTGAACCCGGCGGTTGGGCGTTTGAATTTGAGAACACTTACTATCCGGACTTGGACGATACTCCCGTTGTGCTCATGGGGCTGCTGCGCGCAGGTGCACATCTTGATCGCCGGTATGTGGAAAGAATTACAAAAGGGGTAAACTGGATTATCGGCATGCAAAGTAAAGACGGCGGCTGGGGAGCCTTTGACATTGACAACAACGCCCTTTACCTCAATCATATTCCCTTCGCCGACCATGGCGCACTGCTCGATCCCAGCACTTCTGATGTGACGGCTCGCTGCATGGAGCTTTTATCCATGATCGGGTATACACGGAATTTTCCTCCTATTACCAGAGCCTTAGATTTTATTCGAAAGGAACAGGAATCAAACGGCGCTTGGTTCGGCCGCTGGGGTGTAAATTATATCTACGGAACATGGTCCGTACTTGTGGGGCTGAAACAAATCGGGGAAGATATGTCTCAGCCTTATATCCGCAAAGCCGTAAACTGGTTGATATCCTGCCAAAACAGCGATGGCGGTTGGGGCGAAACCTGTTATTCGTACCATGAGCCCGCTTTTGCAGGCAGAGGTGAAACGACTGCCTCACAAACCGCTTGGGCCTTGCTGGGCCTCATGGCGGCCGGGGAAGTGGATAGTAGCGTGGTTCGCAGGGGCATTGAATACCTGTGTGGTACGCAGAATGAAACGGGGAGCTGGGAAGAAAGACAGTATACGGGTACCGGTTTTCCGAAGGTTTTTTATCTTCGTTATCATGGATATCGTCAATTTTTCCCGATGTGGGCTTTAGGCGTTTATCGGAGTCTTCTAACGGCTGGCAGCACTCGACAGGATAAAATGAGGCTTAAGAGTCCCGTTTCCTTAAACCTGACGAATAACAGATCATCATGACCTCAACAATTGGAATTGTTGTTGCATTGTCCGCCGAGGCGCGGGCGGTGCTGGGTGTGCGATGTTGGTATCAATCGAACGGTTTCACTGTTCAACGAAAACACCTAGAGGACGGGACGGATCTCCTTACCATCCAATCGGGTGTTGGTTTTGAAAATACGCTTTCTGCGGCAAAGTGGTTGGTTCGCCAAAAAGCCACTGTACTGGCTGTTACAGGAGTTTCTGGAGGGCTGGATCCGGCACTTGCTGCAGGAGATATCATCGTCCCCGAAACAATCATACAGGGTGATAACGGTAAGGCGCATCGTAAGTGGTTACAGCATTCTGTAATTGCCGACCACCTTTTTACACGACTGGTTTCTGAAGGTATACGGGTTCATCGTGGCGCCATCGTGACTTCACGAAAGCCGGTACTTACGAAAAATAGCAAGGCGACTCTTTTTTTCAAAACCGGAGCTCGGGCAGTAGATATGGAAAGCGCCGCTGTCGCCTTGGTGGCGGATGATGGGAAGCTTCCGTTTTTTGTAATTCGAGCGATATGTGACACCTCATCCCACGATGCTCCCTTGAAATTCTTCGATATGTTGAATCCAGACGGCTCGTTACGATGGCTTGATCTGATTGCGACAGTTGTACATACCCCAACGCTGATATTGAGTTTACTTCGAATGGGAAGATCCTTTCATTCTGCGATTGCCGCGCTGAGGACCAGTTGGCGAATTCAAATGAAACATGGTTTCTCCTTCCATTACGATACCCATTATAAATACTCGCCGAAGTAATCATTGACTACAGGACCAGATATTCCTTTTCGCTGTGTTTGACGGCTTTAATTTTTTTTTGGGGCAGCTTAATCGGCATTCAAGCATTCTGGTTGTTGCATTCTTGGCTGTTATTTAAACATAATCAAATCACTCGTAAAATTTTTACTCCCTCCCAGTGACTTCCTTTAGATCCGAAGTGTCCGCTGTTGCAATTTTTTTCTTCATTCTATTGAGTAACTCTTCATAGGAGTTATCACGGATGATTTTAAGGCATTGCGTACGGAGGTTACGGACAAGACTCACGCCATCCAGATAGACATCTTGAACTATCCAGGTGCTTTCGGTGCTTTCCGGGGAAGCAAGTTTGAAATCAATATCAATCCTTCCTTCTTCTTTATGAATCACTGATGTATAAACCATTACTTTCTGCCTTCGCTTTTTTTCCTTGCGAACAGATACCTCTAACTCCGAAAGAAATTCGCCGGCATTGGGATAGGCAACCTTTGCCAGCAACTCGGTAAACACTTCAACGAACGCCTTACGTTGTTGATCGTTCAGGAGACCCCAGTGCTTTTGTAGCGCATATTTACTGATACCATTTAAATCAACCATTTGATTGATTTGGCGGCCTAACTCGCCATTTTGTTTCCTGTCTTCGGAAGATAGTATAATTTGTTTGTCGGGGTCGGATTTTTTAAGCTGTTTTACGGTGCTCAGGAGCGCCAGTACAAACCGGGCAGGGGTTTGGGGTGTCGGAAGAGCGGTTGACGTGCTCGATGACGCAATTAGGGTGAAAAGTATGAAGAGGCACGTGAACCTTCTAATCTTAAGCTCAGTGGGTAACAGATGACAAAATTCTTTTTTCATATCGTTATTGTTCTTTCGGTACGTAAGGGACCAAGTTGCCAACAACATCGAGCAATTCGATCACGGCTGTGTTATAGTTAAAAATCGCCTGATAGTAATCCCCATCCACGCGCGCATGAAGACTCACCGCATCAAAGACGTCTCTGCCGGATCCCATTCCCATTTTGAAATTGGTAAAATTCAAGAACAAAAGCGCCCTACCTGCCTTTTTGGCCTCGAAGCTGGCTTCCATACTGTTGTTTCGTTCGATGTATTGATGGTATTTTGCTTTTACTTTAAGTGCAATACCATCCAGTGCTTTTTGAAGACGGCTCTTCATTCTGAGGTAACGAACCTTCTGTTCTTGAACATCCGAATCTGTTTGAAGGAAATTGAGATCCCACCGGATACCAAACGAGGCGCCTGCGTTAAGAAAATTGAAGTCATCATTTAAAAAAGGATTGTCCTGATTTTCTCGTCCGGGTGCGACGCCATGTTGCACCCCGCCTAAAGCGAGTAGGGTCGGATAAAATTTACTTTTTTCCGACCAATATCGGGCCTGCTCTGCGGCCAAGGCGGCTTTCAATTGTCCAATGTCCGGATTGTTTTCCTCTGCCAGCACAAGATATCGTTCCAGCGGTTTGAGATTAAATTCTACAGGCTTGAGTTTTTCATCCGCGATATCGAAATCGATGCGATCATCGATTCGCATAATTTCCCGCAGCGCTGCTTTAGCTGTTCTGACTTGGCGTTGAATCGTGTATAGATTTCCCGTGATCACCGCAAGTCCTACCCGAAGTTTCAAGGCATCTGTTTCGGTTACTTGCGGATCCCCTTTATCTAAGCGCTCTTCGGCCAACTCGTAGGCAGTGTCAAAGTTATTCTTAATATTTTGTGTCGTCTCCAGCAATTGACGTGTCAAGACAAGGCTATCGTATCGCTTATGTACTTCCAGAATGAGTTCACTGGTGGTTTTAAATTGTGATGCTCTCTGACGATTCACGTTTTCGTTGGCTGCGTTAATACCGTGTGTAAGCCTTCCGAAGGTATATAGCGGCACACTGATAGCCAGATTTAATCGATTGAAAGGGCCGAATTTACCAGAGATATCATCTCCGGTGATGGCATCTCCCTCGGCATCCTGTGCGATCCCGAAACGATTGAACAACTCCCATTTTCCGGTCCGCTCCAGCTTTGCCGATTTGAGCTTGACCCTAGCCTCATCAACATCTAATCTGGCTTCCTCCATCTTCGGGTTGACCCGGAGGGCGCGTTGGATGCATGCGGGAAGATCGAAACGGTAGGATTGAGGTGAATCTTCCGCCCAGATGAGTCCAGGACAATAACAGACTATCGATAAAACGATTAACCCAAACCTCTTCGCTTTTTTAAAAACCATGATTGCTCCCTGTGTTATTTATTTCTATGACATCATTGCTAGTAATCCAGGCGTATTTAAATAAACAACATTAGACCCTTAATAATAATATCCGTGCATTCTATGGCAAAATTTTAAGCGCCACGAGATACTGGGTTTAGAAAGGCGGGAAAGCTTGGAGGCTTGGAGGATAGAAGTTTTCAGCCTGCCAACTTCCCAGCATCCCAGCCTTCTATACTCAAATCTGCGATCTTTTTCAGATTCGAATGGTTCTTTGTAGTTTGATACCTGTTTGGTTCCGATTTAACAGGGTTAGGGTTCAAGTACAGCTTCTTTTTTCCCCCTTTCTATGTACTGTGATCGTTCCTTCCACATTAATAGCCGCCCAAAACCTATTCCAGTTAACAACAGGGTCTTTCTCTATAACCACAAAATTATATTAAGAAGCCATGAACCCCATAGCTTTAAGGGGGTTTTTGATGGAATCGATAACGGCGGTTGGTTCAAAGCCGCAGTGGACCATGCAGTGGGTACAGCGTGGATCGTTTCCTACCCCGTATTTCTCCCATTCTGTACTTTCCATCAGGTCTTTATAGGTGGCCGCATAGCCGTCGTTGAGAAGATAGCATGGCCGTTGCCAGCCAAAAATATTTCGTGTCGGATTTCCCCAGGGTGTACAGGCAAACGCTTTCTTACCTGCCAAGAAATCAAGGTACACCCGACTGTGGTTAAATCGCCAGTTTTTACCCTTACCCAGTTCAAAAATCTGCCGAAACAGCGTAACTGTATCCAATCTCGTTAAAAATACATCCTGTCCGGCGGCTGTTTCATAACTGAAGGCAGAGGATACCGTCATCCCCTCAACACCAAGATGCGTTAGATAATCGAAGAATCGGGCCGCGTTCTCCGGTTCTTGTCCTTTAAAAAAGGTAGTGTTCGTCGTTACTCGAAACCCGAGAGATCGTAATCGTTGTATGGCAGCAATTGCTTTTTCAAAAACACCTTGTTTGCAGACCAATGAATCATGCCGCTCATGGAGTCCATCTAAATGAACATTGAAGGTGAGATATGGAGATGGCGTGAAATCTGTAATCCGTTTTTCCACCAACAATGCATTGGTACATAAATAGACAAATCGTTTGCGCATGGTAATTTCGTGAACGATATGGTGGATGTCAGGAAGAAGCAGGGGTTCGCCGCCGGGGATTGAGATTACGGGAGCCCCACAGGTTTCTGCAGCTGCAATGCAGTCGTCAACCGACAATCGACGATTCAGAATGTTCTCTGCATATTCAATTTTTCCGCAACCTGCGCATCGCAGATTACAGCGAAAGGTCGGTTCCAGCATGAGTACCAACGGAAAACGACGTTTTCCCATAAGCATTTGCTTGAAAATATAGCCACCTATGCGGGCTTTTTGAATAGAGGGAATGCTCATGAAGTTAGTATTGGTGAGACTCCAAGGACAGCGTATCGATCGATGGATCGTCTGGCAAAAATTTGGGGTTTAAGAAAAGCCTTAACGCTTCCTGCAGATCCTCCAGTGAGACTTGGGTATTTAGACAGGGACCAAAGGGCCGGTTATTTAGTATTCCATAAACAGGCAATGGATACGCATCCTGGATGCCGCTGGATAGATCTCGTTCGCACGCGACAGCCAGGATCAGTTTGGGTCGTTTCTGAACAACGATGCGCCGGGCAATGGTTCCGCCGGTTGCAATGGCTACGTGTACGCCATATTTTTTACTTATTTCGAGCAAACCGGTCATGGGGCATTTACCGCAGCGTTTGCAGTTATGAACACCGTATGTCAGCCGAACGTTACAGTCGCTGCGCTGCAAACAATGGGGCATTAGCAACAATATTTCCTCTGGTTTAAATTGTCCGATGCTTGAGACAACCAACTCATTGTTCACCTTAATAAACGATGACCAGACTTTATCTTTGGACAGCCCCAACGCTCTACCCAAAAGCGTCATCAGCGGCAAAAAGAGTTTGACGGTAACTCCCGGCATTCGCTTGAAGAAAGGGAGTGCTTTTCCGGATACAATATTTAATACCAACCCGAGGGAAGCCCAAGACACAAGAAAGATCGCTGTAAATATCAGGATCCCAAAAATCCATGGTGCGCTGGAATGTATGTTCGTAAGGCCGACGAAGGGAATAATCCACAAAGAGACGAGCGCCAAGCAAACCAAAGCGCATGTACCCATGACCAGACCGATGAACAGCCGTTTTTTGGCCTTTGTAAAGTAAATGTCTTCCTTGATATTCTCCGGGTCTTCTATAAGTACCGGTCCCCGACGGAGGTTGCTACCGGTGTTCCTTTGATATTTTCTGGCAGAGCTTTTTGCGAAATTCATGGGATAAACAGCTTTTTCGTCGATTGAAAAAGAATACACTTTGTAAAACTAACGAACAGTTTGCTGTATCCAGCCACCCCTTTTGTTGAGAGCACGATATCATATCATTGGTCAATTTTACAATGAAATCTTTACAGGCGACGACATTTTCGTAACATATCCATTTCTAACAAACCATTGGGTGGCTTTTTGCATGGCGTTTTCAACGGCGCTTTGAGGCATCTTTAGCTCGTGGACGGCCTTTGAACTGTCAAAAAACATATATTTTCCGGCCATCTTCACTCCTGTGACGGGAATTTTGGGGTGACGGTGAGTGATCCATTTGGAAACGACTTCATTAATATGGGCTGCAAGCAAAACCGGACGGTAAGGGAGCCGGATCCGGGGTGGCTTTTGACCGGTTATTTGGGCAAGGGTTTCGAAGATTTCTTTAAGCGTCATGTTTTTGTGGCCGAGTATATATTTTTGGCCGATGCGGCCGTAACGTGATGCCAGCCAATGTCCTAAAGCGACATCTTCCACGTCCACGAAGTTTAACCCTGAATCCAGATAGGCCGGTATTCTACCGTTTAGAAAATCTACAATCATTTTCCCGGTCGGAGTCGGTTTTCTGTCCATGGGCCCAATGGGTGTGGAAGGGTTTACGATGACGGCCGGCAGTCCCTTCTTGATGAACTGAAGAACTTCGTTTTCTGCAACAAATTTGGACTGCTTGTAATGGCCCACCATCTCGGCGAATGTCGAAGGTGTTTTTTCATCGATGGGTTGCCCCGTCGTACTCCCTGACCAAACGCCGACAGTGCTGGTGTAGACAACTTTGTCGACACCAAGTTCCAGTGCGCCTCGCATTATATTTTGGGTACCTGTCACATTGATGTCGTACATGATTTTCGGATCGGGTACCCATAGTCTGTAATCGGCGGCCACATGATATACCTGGCGACAACCGGCCATGGCTCTTAATACAGACGGATAATCTCTGAGGTCACCCGAAATCAGTTCAATACCAAGGCTTTCTAACGGCTCAACGTTGCTGGTCTCCCTCACCAGCGTTCGAACATCCAAAGACTGTTCTTTTATCGTTTTAGCGACATGAAAGCCGATAAATCCGGTGGCCCCTGTTACAAGAACTTTCAATGGTTACTCCCAATGCAGGTTTTCGACCACAACCCAATCAGTGTTCCCCGCTCCCGCTTCGCTTCAGGTGGAATCTTGGACAGGTGTCAGGTTTCGGGTTTCAGGATTTGGGGTTTGCCGACACTTCATCTGAGAAACTTGGTAAAATCCCAAATCCCAAGCACCAAATTCCAAATAAATATCAAATTCCAATATTCAACACGCGGCGCAAGCGCCTGCGCTGCACGTGACCAAACAAGTGCGGCAGTGCCATTATACAATTTGCGTGGCTCAACCCCAACCCTTCTCTGAGAAACCTGGTAAATTCCCAAATCGGATCACCGGTAGAAATAACCTAAAGGCGAGAAGGCCAGGAAGCCTGGAGGCTATAAGGCTTTCCAGCCCCTAGCCTTTTCGCCTCCAAGCATTCCAGCGTCCAAGCTTTCTCGCTTCCTAACTCATCTAAGAAACCTCGTTTCTTATTGTGATGAATCCAGCTCCGCTGGCGGCGGTGCTGAACACTGACACCTGCCTGCCCGCCATAGCCAGGATGGTGAAGGCGGGACACCCGAAACCTTCAGTTTTTTACCAACATGTTGTCAGATAAACGGCCCTAAGCGCCTAACCCGCACAAGTTAAAATCAAAAGGGATTCACCACAAAATGCAAAAAAATCCTTTTTAAGAAACGACGCTTCGCTTGACATATTCGCTTGGCTTTGTAAATGTGCGAACCAATAACATTACTTAAATAAGAAAATTAACATAGTGAACTCAAAATTTCTATGAAGAATCATCATCCCCCTAAGATTACAACAGCCGTCATTCTGGCTGCAGGAAAGGGGAGTCGGCTCAAAGAAACAGATATGCCGAAACCGCTTTTCTATCTTGTGGGCGTGCCGCTGATTGCGCGGGTGATGGCAACCGCCGCGGAAGCAGGCATTTGTCGGTTTGTCGTGGTGATCGGCTTTCAGGCCGAACGGTTGCGAGAACGACTTCCCGAATATGTACC
>JAHEHB010000198.1 GCA_024644775.1 Deltaproteobacteria bacterium | reverse complement strand
CTGGGGCTGGAGCAGGTCCCAAGGGTTCGGCTGTTCGCCGATTAAAGTGGTACGTGAGCTGGGTTTAAAACGTCGTGAGACAGTTTGGTCCCTATCTTCCGTGGGCGTAGGATATTTGAGGGGAGCTGTCCCTAGTACGAGAGGACCGGGATGGACGAATCTATGGTGTTCCAGTTGTCGCGCCAGCGGCATTGCTGGGTAGCTATGTTCGGAATGGATAACCGCTGAAAGCATCTAAGCGGGAAGCCAACCCCAAGATTAGATATCCCTTCCGATGGAGACATCGGAACTAAAGACCCCTTGTAGACTACAAGGTTGATAGGCCAGGTGTGTAAGTGTGGTAACGCATTTAGCTAACTGGTACTAATCGGTCGTGCGGCTTGGTCACTTTTTTTTGACACAAATGACTGAACGTTTTTATGTGGTTATATCCAGATTGAATAATAAATAAAGTTTTCGGTGGTTATAGCGAAGAGGAGACACCCGTTCCCATCTCGAACACGGAAGTTAAGCTCTTCAGCGCCGATGGTACTGCTCGGGAAGCTGAGTGGGAGAGTAGGACACCGCCGGAATGCTTCTTAAACCCGAGGCTCGAAAGAGTCTCGGGTTTTTTTATTCCAAAATTGAAAAACTGATCTTCTATGCCAGTCGAAGATCCCGTCTTGCGGGGGTCAGATATGATCGGCTCTTCTATAGATCAAATCTGTTCTTGGTTTTCCGCCGAGGCGGATCAGGTTTCAGCCCAACCGCTGGCCACTGCAATGGCCAGTTTGATCGAAGAAGAAACTTCGATGAAGTTTCATACAAGCGTTGCCGCTGGCCTGAAAAGCGGACAATTTAATCAGAAAAAGAAACTCATGAACGTCGAATCCGCCTCAGGCGGATCCAACATCGAACATCGAATGAATGAATCCTGTCAATTTAAAAATGACTGGAGCGGGCTTCCTTCGCTAAATTGGCTATAAAGCCAAAGAGCGAGACCATCTTTCGGCATTTGACTCAGCAGGCTTCAACATGAGCTACATTCGGCCTGAGCTCATGCCGAAGGCTTGCAGTCTATCGATAATGTTTCCAGCATGATTCGTTTGTTTAAAATTAGATAAAGCGTAGCACCATCCATATTCGATCCGCCGGCGGATTCGACGTTCAATCTGGTTGCCGTTGGCAGAAACTGAAGGCCTACCTCGGTGAAAAATTGTTCATTCCACGAGCGACTGCGACACAGCGGGTCGAATTCGGTTGCTGACACCCGATCCGCCTTGGCGGAAAACCTTATCACTGCTGGTAAACGTTACCATGCATATCACCCCTCCGGGGTGGACCAAAGCCGAGCCCTTTGGATCCGGATCTTTACTAATTTTTGTCTTGCTCGGCTTCGTTTGATTCAACAGTGTCGCACGTTTCGATCTTGCTCATAATTATTTCTACGCGTTTCGTTATTTCATCAATTTCAGCCCGCAATTTGTTATCGTCAAGTTCTTTCATGATTCCATTCGTAATTTCATCGTTGAAGTGGAGTATACCTGTCTGTTATAATAATTAATTTCGGTATATAACTGGATACACCTTGTATTTACCTAGCCCGGATAAACCGGAAAGAATAGCCACAAAGGCACTGAGACACAAAAAATAACTGGTTATTATAATTTAACTTTGTGCCTTGGTGTCTTGGTGGCGAAAATATTTTGTTAGTTAAATCCTTCGCAAATATGATGCGATTTTGATAGATAGGTACTAAATGGAGCCGGCGAGCGGACTTGAACCGCTGACCTGCTGATTACGAATCAGCTGCTCTACCAACTGAGCTACGCCGGCCCTGTCTCATTAATCCTTAAGTTGTTTGTCATGCAAAATCAAGAAAAATCTTTTGTTCGAATGCTCACCGATCCCATTAAAGACCGGGCAACCGGGATTGAATATACCGGAATGTCCGGATCTGAAAAAGCGTATCTTGTTGCGCGACTTTATAATCAACTTCGGTTGCCTGTGTTGGTAATCCTGCCGTCCATGAAGGAGGCAGAACTATTTTTGGCGGATGTAAATTTTTTTCTGGACATTCCTGAAGCGTCAACGCTTTGTTTTCCTCCGTATGATAGTTTACCGTCTGAATTTCTTTCCGGCCATCATGATATTGCGGCAAACCGTATTCAGACACTTTTTCGATTAACGGATGTCACCCACCCGCCTTTTTTGGTCACCAGCGTTGATGCGCTGTTGCGAAAAGTGATTCCAAAGCAGGAGATGACCAATTACGCTGAACTTCTAATGGTAGGCGAAGATGTCGACAGTAATTTGTTAATTAACAAATTGACATTGGGTGGGTATAATCGGTCTGCAATCGTGGAAGAGCCGGGGGAGTTTTGCATACGAGGGGGGATTATCGATGTTTTTTGCCCTTTATATCAGACGCCTCTACGAATTGAATTCTATGGAGACACAGTTGACACCTTAAGGTTTTTCGCACCAGAGACCCAACGAACGACCCGCAGTGTAGACGAAGCGATACTTATTCCCGCAAGTGAGACCATCTTTAACCCGGAAACCCGAGATGAGACCGTTCGGCGCGTGCGGGAGCAGGCCGCCGAGCTCAGCATCCCTGTTAGAGAGCTTAGAGATGTGATTGAGCGTATAAAGCACCAGGAGGCTTTCCCAGGAATGGAAAACTGGAGTCCGTTGGTGTATGGGAAACTGGATACCTTATTTGACTATGTCCCACCGAATACGTTGTTTATCGTGTCTGAGCCAGGAAACCTGGAGGAAGTCGCCGAGGGATTAGAGAAGCAGATTGAGGAGACGTATGAAACGGATCGGAGAGGCGCAAGATTTTGTATTCCTCCGAATATGCTCTATACAAAATGGGAAAGCGTTAAAGATATTCTTCTGGAGAAAAAGCCTTTGACACTAAAGATGCTTCAAACATCTTCGGGAGCAGAAGACGGAGGTCAGCACCCCCTGCGGATCCATTTCTCAGTGGAAGACAATTCATCGGTAATCGATGATTTAAAGTATCGGCGGGAGAAAGAGAACCTTCTTTTACCATTAGCCGAGTGGATATGGGAAAACGGTCAGTCGGGCCGAACACCGTTACTTACCTGTCGGACGCGGGTGCAAGCGGATCGACTCACATCATTGCTGACACCCTATCGTATACAGCCTCTTTTTATCAGCGGATTTTCGGATGTTCGCACTATAAAAGAGACTGTGTACATTTGCTTGGGACATATTTCTTCAGGGTTTGTCTGGCCAGACGAGCATTTGGCCATTATGACAGAAGATGAAATATTCGGTGCGAAACGACGTCGAACGCGTACGCCCAGAAGGCAGGTTAGAACCGATCTTCTTTCCTTCAACGAATTAAAGAAAGACGATTTGGTCGTGCATGTGGATCATGGAATCGGTCAGTATCAGGGTTTAGAAAAACTCACGGTAAATAGTGTAACCAACGATTTTCTACTGATTAAATACCGGGGGGAT
This sequence comes from Deltaproteobacteria bacterium, assembly GCA_024644775.1. Next base: position 6,022 of record JAHEHB010000198.1, on the reverse strand, counting down.
GACAAGCTTTATCTTCCCATCGACCGAATGAACATGATCCAAAAATACATTGGAGTGGACGGCATCGAGCCCGTACTTGATAAAATGGGAGGCAAATCCTGGGAGCGCGTTAAGCATCGGATAAAACGCTCTGTGGAAAAGATTGCAGGCCGCCTCCTTAAGCTTTATGCTTCGAGAAAAGTCAAGAAGGGCGTCTCTTCCGTCAAGCCGGATGCGTATTTTCAGGATTTTGAAGCGGCGTTTCCTTACGAAGAAACGATCGATCAAATCAAGGCCATCGAAGATGTATTAGGCGATATGGAAAATGCGATGCCCATGGATCGGCTTGTTTGCGGAGATGTGGGGTATGGTAAAACCGAAGTTGCCCTGCGTGCCTCTTTTGTTTCTATATTCAACGGTAAACAGACCGCTTTGCTGGTCCCAACCACTGTTCTCGCTGAACAGCACTATAATACGTTCGTTGATCGATTCCAAAATTATCCAGTCAATATTGCATGTTTAAGCAGATTCCGGTCTCCATCCGAACAACGCGAAATCGTAAGTAATCTTAAAACCGGTAGAATTGATATCGTAATCGGCACCCACAGGCTGCTGCAGAAAGATGTTATGTTTAAAGACCTTGGGCTTCTGATTGTCGACGAAGAGCAACGATTTGGCGTTAAACACAAAGAAAAACTGAAACAACTTCGCACGACAGTGGACGTGTTGGCATTGACGGCGACCCCGATTCCTCGGACACTTCACATGTCTTTGATGGGTATCCGTGATATCAGTGTCATCTCCACACCCCCCGAACATCGACATCCCATCCTTACCTATGTCACCGAATTTGACGATCATGTGATTGTAACCGCGATTCAAAAAGAGCTGGATCGAAATGGACAGATCTTTTTCGTCCATAACAACATATACAATATCGAAGCAACGGCCAACTATTTGCAGCAGCTGGTGCCAGAGGTTCGAATCGATATTGCCCATGGCCGCATGAGCGAAAAAGCACTAGAAGATGTAATGGTTCGATTCCTAAATCGAGAAATCGATATGCTCGTATGCACCACCATCATCGAATCCGGACTGGATATACCTTCGGCCAATACGATTTTTGTCAACCGAGCAGATCGATTCGGCCTTGCTCAGATGTACCAGCTCCGTGGCCGTGTGGGTCGTGCGGATGAGCAAGCGTATGCCTACCTTTTTATCCCTAGAAATCATTCCTTGGGCAAAGACGCGCAAAAGCGTCTCAAGGTTTTATTGGAACACAGCGATCTGGGATCCGGTTTTCAGATTGCAATGAGTGACTTAAATATTAGGGGAGGGGGAACGGTTCTTGGGGCTTCCCAGTCCGGACACATTGCTGCTGTCGGATACGATATGTTCCTTCAGCTTATGGAAGAAGCAGTTACGACTCTAAAAGGCAAGCCCATATCCGAACCCCTGGAGCCTGAAATCAACATTTCCTTGTCTGCGTTTATCCCAGAATCTTATATCGTGGATATTGATCAGCGGCTGTTATTCTATCGGCGTCTTGCAAGAGTCACAGAGCTCAAAGAAATTGAAGCATTCAAAGAGGAGCTGCTGGATCGATTTGGTCCCTTACCTGCGGAGGTTCAAAATTTGCTTTTTAAGATCGTGCTGAAAACACTGTCGAAACAGGTCGGCGTTAAAAAGCTTGATCTCATCGGAAAACAGCTTATGATGCAATTTTCCGAAACCCATATGCAAAATCCGAAGGCACTTGTGGACATGATTCTGTCCAAGCAGGATTGTTTTGAGCTCACTCCGAATCATGGGTTAAAGGCATCGCTGTCACAGCAAAATCGGAATGGTGTGCTGGAAGAGACCAAAAACATCTTGAAAGAAATCGCACAACGTGTTAACGCGTGAACGAATTTTCACGACCCGATTGTGAATGAATTCAAAATCTTCAGGAGAAAATACGCGATCGGGTTACATAAAACGGTCAGGAAAAAATACTAAATTTATAAGAAATGGATAAAAAGAGAATGGTCGTAACTTTATTTCGGCGTACATTTTATATTACGGCATTGGTTTGGATACTTGCAACACCTTCGGGAAGCATTGAATTTGTCGATCGGATCGTTGCCATTGTCAATGATGACATCATCACGCTTTCTGAATTGAGTTACCTTCTGGAACCCTATATCGCTCAGATTAAGGCTCGCGAGTATTCTCCGGAACAAGAGCGAAAGATGTTGTATAAAGTCAGACAGGATATACTAAACCAGTTGATTGACGAAAAATTGACGGATCAAGAGATTCAGAAAGCCAATATCCAGATCTCTGAAACCGAGATAGACAGTATGATTGAGAGAATAAAGGAAGCAAGGCTTCTCACAGATGAAGAGCTGAGGCAAGCACTCAAAAAGGAAGGTATCGCGTTTGAGGAATATCGAAAGCGTATGAAAGAGCAAATTCTTAGAACCAGACTCATCAATAGAGAAGTTAAATCCAAAATTGTCATTACCAAGGAAGACATCAAGTCATTTTATGATAGTCACCCGGATTTGTATGGTGGTGAGGACGCGTATCATCTCCGTAATATTATTATGACAGTTCCAAATGAAGGTGAAAAACAACCGGTCTATGAGAAGATGGAAATGATCCTCGAAAAATTAAAAAGCGGGTACTCTTTCGAAAACATGGCTCAACGCCACTCTGAATCATCTTCGGCAAAGGATGGCGGCGATCTGGGAGTCTTCAAAATGAAAACACTTTCCCCACAAATCCAAGCTGCCATTAAAGATCTAAATCCCGGCGAGTTTACATCCATTTTAGACACCGATCAGGGTTATCAGATTATATATATGGAGGAAATAAAGAGGACACCAGGGAAATCTTATGATGAAGCAAGCGATGAAATACGAGAAAAGCTCTACAATGAAATCGTGAATAGAAAATTCGAATCATGGCTTAAAGATCTTAGAAAGCAATCTCATATAAAGATCATTAAATAATGTTCACCGCACGTGACGCAATATGACAACCGAAAAAAACTCGCTTTCTTTTGGCCGATATCTCAAGAATGTGCGGCTTGAGAAAGGCATCTCTCTTGAAGCGGTTTCAAGTGAGACAAAAATCGGCCTAAATACGCTTCTTCTTATTGAAAACGAAGATTTAAACAGACTGCCCGCAGAAGTATTCGTGAAAGGATTTCTGCGGGCGTATGCGAATGCTATCGGCACCGATGGTAATGAAGCAATCAATCGATATGTTGCGGATCTTCATACCTTTAAAGAGACTGAAAAATTTGAAGCCGATTTGTTCAAAAAAACGTCGCGGTTCTGGCTGCACCTGATATTTTCTCTTGGAGTATTAAGCTGTATTATTGCGCTGTCCGTTTATCTGTTATCACGACCACAAATTCAGCCGCCGACAGACAATGGAACGAATCAACACCAGAGCACAAAAAACCCTCAGCGTGACAACCCAGAGGATTCGGAACCGGCATTAACGAATCAACCGTTCCCATCGATTTTATTGTTAAAAGTTCACGCCATAAAGGAAACCTGGATGAAAGTGGTGATTGATGGCCAGGATGCTCAAAAACACCGTCTACGCGCTGGTGATCATCTGGAACTTGAGGCTGAATCCGGTTTTAACCTTCTTGTCGGTGATGCGAAAGGTGTTCAGTTGACCCTGGGCGATACACCTTGGCGGATTCCCGGCAATGACGGTCAAGTGGTAACGCTTCAGATCCCATAAAACGGTGCGTTTGTGATGAATGAAATCTAATGGAAAACGATCGAAATCACATACTGGTTGATAGATAAATGCCAAGGTACTCCACATCTGCTATTTTACTCCGAAAGATTGATTTTGGTGACTATGATGTGATTGTCACTTTTTTTGCGATTGACAGAGGAAAAATATCGGCGATTGCAAAATTTGCAAAAAAGAGCACCCGACGGTTTTTGGGGGTTCTCGAGCCGTTTTCCGAGCTCAATATCGTGTGTGAAAAGAGTCGCAGGGGACGACTGCCGATTCTGCAGGAAGCAGTATTGATCCGTCCGTTTTCAAAAATACGACAAGACATTCAAAAAACTGCGTATGCAAGTTACTGGGCTGAAATGATATATGTATGGATGGAAGAAGGAGAACAACAGCCCGACGTCTATCAATTGTATCTGTATGTTCTAGAAGCACTAGACGGCGGGCATCAATCCGCAGCAGCGTTAAGTATCCTATTTCAACTCAGATTTTTATCCCTTTCCGGTTATGCGCCTAACTTTATGGAATGCATAAAATGCCGTAAAAAAGTAGAAGAAATTCGAGAAAATAGGGTTCGATTCGATCTAAAAAAAGGCGGTCTGATTTGTGGCCGATGTGCATCCGGAAATTCAGACCAGACAAGCCTTTCAGACCAGATAGGCCTTTCAAATCAGATAAGCCTTCAAAAAGGATCCATAAAACAGCTTTTATGGATCGAAAAAGGTGCATTGAAAAAGATCGTGCGAATTCGGTTCACTGAACAGGCGATACAGGAAAGTCTCCCGCTGCTTGAAGCATTCACGCCATATCATCTTGGAAAAAAACCTCGGAGCCTGTCTTTCTTACAGCAAATACGCAAATGAGGGGGTGGGGGGTTTAGGGATTGAGAAATTTAGGAATTGAGGGATTCGTGATTCTTGAATGTGCAATTTATAACTGGAACGACCGATGGCAAAAACACTGAAACGAATTTTAGAGAAACGCCCTGTGAAAGCATCGGCTCCGTGTAGAATCGATATCGGAGGAACACTGGATATTAGCACATTTTATTTCCCACTTAGACATCTTTCCCCCTGTACGGTAAACATCGCCATAAATCTACGAACACAGGTGATGCTTTTGCCTCATGCCGGGGGCAAGATAAAAATATCTTCACAAGGGTTTGAGAGTGCAGAGTTTTCCCTTGGCTCAGCTCCCTTTTCTCATCCGCTTGGATTGATGTTTGCAGTTGCAGCCTATTTTGGGCAAGAAGATATTCATATTGCGATTGATTCAACATCTCCCCCAAGAAGCGGTATGGGGGGCTCTTCTTCGGCCGCAGTCGCTCTTGTTGCTGCATTCTTAGAATCATTTGATAAAAAAAGTTATTCAAAAAAAGATATTGCCTTGCTTGCACATGCTATCGAAGGGAGTGTCGCGGGTGTTCCGTGCGGTATTCAGGATCAATTGGCGGCAGTATACGGAGGCATCCATGCATGGTATTGGCACGGCGGCACTCGAGGACCCATTTTTCGAAAAATAGCGCTTGTTACTAAAAGCGCGTATCGGGGCTTTGAAAAATCCCTATTGGTGGCCTATTGTGGCGATCCTCATGAGTCAAAAAAAATCAATCAAAAATGGGTCGATCAATTTCTTGCCGGTAAAAACCGGCCACTCTGGGCAGAGATCACATCCTGCACAAAACGATTTTCCGATGCGATTGTAGCGGGAGATCTTAAGCGAGCGATTACCTGGATGAATAAGGAGACAGCGATTCGGCGAAAAATGACTCCTGAGGTGCTGGATCCTGTTGGCGAGATACTGGTAACGAAGGCGGTTCAAAACGAATGCGGTGCGCGGTTTACGGGAGCTGGAGGAGGGGGATGTGTATGGGCATTGGGTTTACCGGAGAATATCGACCGTTTGAAAGACCAGTGGCGTGCGGTCTTTGATCAACACCCTTCCGCCTTTCTGCTGGATGCGGGGATTGACTCGAAAGGGCTGTCGGTTGAGACAGTGATTTGAACGGTAAAAGAGAGGTAACATGAACTTTCAAAATATTATTCTTTCATTACAGCGGTTTTGGGCACGCAAGGGATGCATACTCGTTCAGCCTTATGATATTGAAGTTGGAGCCGGCACATTTCACCCGGCAACGCTTCTTCATGCGTTGGGGCCGGAACCGTGGAATGTCGCATACGTCCAGCCCTCCAGGCGCCCTACAGATGGTCGTTATGGGGAAAATCCGAATCGCTTGCAACACTACTATCAATTTCAGGTTATTCTTAAGCCCTCTCCCATGGATGTTCAGAAG
>JAHEHB010000574.1 GCA_024644775.1 Deltaproteobacteria bacterium | reverse complement strand
AACGCTGTCCGGAAGTATTTTTGGTAAAAGGACCAAGGTAATTTATACGCTCCTTAAAAATGACTGAATATCGGTCTCACCAATAAAAATATCGCAAAACAGTTACAAGACAGGCTCTAAACGATTGATACAAGTCTCCGTAGTCACCTCAAGCAAGAACTGTTAACACAATGAATATTTTTAGGAGTTTTTCTTTTTGAAAAGCAGATTTGCGATACTTATGCCCCATATCCGCGGTGAGGATTGTCATCAATTATACAGAAAACCCATCGTTAATTCTGTTGTGATAGATTGTTAAATCACAGGTAGTTAATGACTTCAGGCGCTTGAGGTTATTTGCAACATGGTTAACTATCAGAAATCAAACGATTTGTACAAATAAAATCTGGCAATCCCAATTCGATCGACTAAATAATAGGTCTGGCAGTATCTTGTTACGCAAAATTTAACTATCCGACAGTAATTGGTTTAACCTGGTTTTTTATGAATCACCTTTAATTGTTCGTGAAGGTTTTTCCATTTTTTCACTCTGTCAGGTAGTTCAGGCGGATTTATAAACAGTCCCAATTCACCAACAACAATACTAAGTGGTACGATTTTTCCTTTACATACCATAACGCCCATTGTCATGTTAATCGCATGAATTAAACCGTTTATTTCGAACAGGTGCTCAAAATACCAATATTTTTCATCCCATGTTAACATCTTTGTTTTTAGAGTATATTTCTTAAAAGGTCTTATTGGCTTTATATGAATGGTTTCCGATGCAAAGATGATTGGGAACCACCGTCGCTTTAAGAGAGTTTTATCAATGCCCGCTTTACCTAAATGATATACACGGCCAAGGACAGCAATATTGGTATACCGCGCATTGTTCATATGAAAATAAAGGTCACAATCGTTAGGCAACACTCTAAAATCTACGACTGACTCATCTAAAAGGCCAATCCTTGCGCCTCGTTTGCTTTTGAGTATAATGATGGGTAAACGAAATATTAATTTCAAAATTTCATCCTAAAGAATTTTATTAATGTCGCACGAAAATCGGGCAGCTAAAACCTCTTTGCAGCTTGCCACGGTTTCAACTATTTCAAAAAATGATGCGTTTGGTTATACCTCTACGAGGACTTTAAGTGACACTTTATCAACGAGGTCCTTAGTTTTCTCTTTATACACAAGCATATGTGGTGCGGATAGATGTGCCTGCAAATCCTCTAAGCTGCGCCACTTCTCGATTATAGTGACAACATTTTTATCCAAATCTTGTGGAGGCAATCCTGTAGGAACGTCAACGGTTGGCAGATACTCTAAACAACCATTTTCTCCAAGAACATTCGGAATGTTGGATTTTAAAATTTTAATGAACTCAGTCAATCGGTTTGCCTTAATATGAATTGAGGCAATTACGTTTATCATTTCGTACTCCTCTCCCTAATCTTTGGGCCAAAGTATCATTTGAGTACAACGGAAAAATGCGATTTTCCTGTTGGTTTCATCCGCAGTGACCTCGGCATCCCATACCTGTGTTGACCGGCCTTTGTGTACCAGTCTGGCAATACAACTCACTCCACCTTCAAGCGCAGTTCCAATAAAGTTGGTTTTTAGTTCGATTGTCGTGAATCCGTATGCGCCCCTCGGAAGGTTGTTGATGGTTGCATATCCACAAGCTGTATCGGCAAGTGCAACAACAGAGGCCGCATGCAAGAAGCCGTTTGGTGCACATATTTTCTGTTGAACTTTCATACGTGATCGCAGCTCATCCGGTTTAACAGACAGTATCTCGAGCCCCATGTGGCCAGGCAAATAATCTTTTCCAAAGTCGTTCCATTCACTAATGTCCCTGGGTATTTTTATCCTGGTCATCTCAATTTCTCTTTATTTCATCATTAATTGACATGGCGACAACTTTAAATAGAGGCCATCAGAATCAACATCAATATAGCCAATACAGTCTGGCTATATCAAGAAAACCTAACGGATGATAGCTTCGAGATCATGTAAATGCCGAATCCCATATACCGCACATCATTGTCAGCGGCCCTTCTATCCGCTGATCTACTATAGGCTTTTGCCAAATCCTCATTGTATGTCGGTTTTGATAAATTCTAGTGGAATACAGACGATATTACAAAGGTTAGCAGGTTTTTCCTTGGATGCAACAATTTGAAGCGCACAAAAATATCCTGACTCGTAAATAGACACCGCCAAAATCGTTCGGGATTATAAGCCGCTAGTGTCCTTCTCGATTTTACCCGAGACTGCCTCAGCGGTCAGTCCTCCGCTGCAGCCGCCTCCGTTGACAGTGATATGTTCTGTCTATATATTTGAGTATTGGTTGCAATCCGGTTTATCCTTCGGTTGAGCCTGCTCCGCCGCGACTTAAAAATTCCTTCTTCTTGTTCCAACTGCTAAAACGCAACCAACCACCGAAATTTTGTATGGGTGAGCGCCCGATTGAAACCCCATCCCCGGGCGCTGCGGGAACGGCGCCAAAGCTTCCGAATGCCACTTTTCTCTTTGAGGAAGCCTGCTCCTGCCGGAGTGGGAGGTCCGTGATGTGTCTCCGACGGGATCGGAACCTCTGCTCGTATTCCCGCGGATGGTTTGTATGAGGAGGTGTTTCTCCCGGTCGACATTACCGGATGCTCTCAACCCCGTGTGAAAGGAGGACGACATGGCAGTCAAAGTATTGATTAAGCGTCGCTTCAAGGAGAAGTATTTCAATGAGATTAACGAAATGATCAAAAAACTGCGCTACGGTGCCATGGACCAGGAGGGCTATATCTCCTCAGAGACGCTGTGGGACAGCAAAGATCCGTACCGCGTGGTGGTGGCGTCGAACTGGCGTTCGATGAAGGAATGGAATGTCTGGAAAAACAGCGATCTGAGAAAGATGGAGGGCGACACCATCGAAAAATACCTCGACGGTGAAACC
>JAHEHB010000013.1 GCA_024644775.1 Deltaproteobacteria bacterium | reverse complement strand
CGCAGAAATAAGCCGTCTGTTAAGATCATACAATTTGCCTTATGCACAGCGGTGACTTTTCTGCGACGGGTGCGCGCCAACTCAAAAGATCTCCTGGCGATACGTTCGCATGCAAAAGCGGTTATTTTTCGTATGGACATGGCAATGTCATGGGTCGGCATAAACTCTCCGGTACCGGCCACCATATTCCGATCGCTGTAGAATCCTTCCGTACTTTCCCGCATGATCACAAGATCCATCTCCGTGCCCAACCTCGAAAGACCCTCTCGAGTTCGTGCCGGCCGGATATTGGCATATAGATCGAGTTTCACCCGAAACGCCGCTGAGACATTTACACCGCCTTTATCCCGAGGCGGGTAATCCATGTGGGAAATGGGCCCCAAAATGATACCGTCTGATTGTTTTGCCAAACCCAAAACGTTATCCGGCAATGTAGTGCCGGTTTTATCGAGTGCCTTGAATCCGATATCTTCATATTGAAACTCAAGTCCTAAAGAAAATCGATCGTTTGCGATATTCAGAACCCCCATGGTGGCCTGGGTGATCTCCTCCCCGATGCCGTCACCAGGTAGAACGAGTATATTCATATTGTTTTCCCTCTGTGATTGTTATTATTTTTTACCGCAAAGACGCTGAGATTATGTTTCTTGTCTGTTCTTATAAAAATCTTAAAATACCGAATTGATTGATATAATTTAGCCAATCAACCAGTAAACTATTCAACGGGGTCTGAGCCTTGTGAATCGCCATTTTAATTCCAGATTCTTCTATAATCTACGAATTTCAAAGAGATCACCTAAAAGCTTTCTGGTTAGCATGTCAATATTTTTTTCAAAAAAATTCTTGACATAAGCTGGTTGGATGTAGGTAAGTTCAAAAAGGAGGTAAATCACCATGAATCCGATTGTAGCTGTCAACACCATGGCCTTTCAGGGATTTGATCTATCCACCGCTTTGAGAGAGATTTCCTCTCTTGGAGCATCTCATGTGGAGCTTTGCTTTACCAAAGGGTATGTGGATGGTCTGTCGGAAGATCATTTTTCGGAAAAAAACGCAAATATAATAAAGCAAATGATAGCAGATGAAGGTCTTCAGACGATCGCTCTGGCTGGCCACGTCGATTTGGGAGAAAGGAAAGCGGTACCGTCACTCAAGCGGAGGATGGATTTTGCAAAAGCTGTCGGCGCAGAGATCGTACACACGAATGCCACACAAAAATCCAACGAAGGTATATTTTTAAGCAACATGGAAGCCCTGGCTGAATTTGCAGCAAGTATGGAAATGACCATCACGCTTGAGAATCCGGGAGACGGAGAAAATGCGTTGATAGACTCCGGGAAAGCAGGGGCCGCTGTCATTCGGAAAATCGGTTCTGATTGTATTCGACTCAATTACGACGCTAGCAACGTATATTCATATTCCAAAGGGCGCGTACTTCCTGAAGCGGATATTTCCTACGTGCTTCCTTATGCCGCTCACATACATTTCAAGGACATGCAGAAAATAGAAGGCGGCTGGGTGTTTTCGGAAATCGGGAAAGGCGTAATCAATTATCCTGAAGTCTTTCGTGCACTATCACATCATATGGACATACTACCGACCAGTATCGAGTTTCCAAAAAATTTTAGGCGTAAGGATGATTTTTCACCTCAAAGGAATCCGTCACCCCCAGGGCTTTCCGAAATAAAGACAATTATCAAGGGGTCTATGGAAACCATCGAAAATGGACTACGTGTGAGCTGAAAGGAATAAGGAGGGATCTAATATGACTACTTACAAAATTCGACCTTTGGATGTGGGTCAGTTTCCGGATATTTACAAACCGGTGCTATCATACATGAACGGATTTGGAGAAGTCATCCGCGCACCCATCGTCATGTATGCTGTTGAAGGCGCTAACGAGCGGATTGTTGTCGACACGGGACCCGGTGATCCTGAGCGCGCCCTTAAGTACCATCGCGCAATCGAACAATCTGAAGATCAGCAACCCCGCAAAGCGCTGGAAAACATCGGCTGGAATCCTGCGGAAATCGATTTAGTGGTCGTTACACACCTCCACTGGGACCACTGTGGAAATAATTCTCTTTTTAGTCGGGCGGATTTTATTGTTCAAGAACATGAAGTGCGTTATGCAATCTCTCCTTTGCCGATCCAAAATGCCGCCTATGAAGCGGCTCCAATCGGAACCTCTCCTTTATGGCTCGACACCATGTCAAAGTTTAAAACGATTCGTGGAGATAAAATGATTGCGCCCGGCATTACCGCGGTTCATCTGCCGGGACACACGCCCGGCTTTCAGGGCGTTCTGGTTGAAACGGATAAGGGACCTTATATGATCGCAAGTGACTGCGTGCCTCTTTATGAAAATTGGGAAGACAACGAGCTGGGAACCTACATACCCCATGGGGTTCATACGGATCTGTTTGCGTATTATCGAAGCTTCGACAGGCTAGAAGAGATCGGCGCACCCATTTTACCCGGCCATGATTTGCGCCTGTTCAAAAAACCGATTTATCCTTAAACTCGGACAATCTAAAAATACACTTACCACAAATAACGGGCCAAATAATGAAAGGGGGTGGTGAAAAAAAGAGGATCTACGGGAATAACAAGCACTAACGATTTATCCCGAAAGGAGTCATGCCATGAAAAAAGCATTTATATTTGCGTTAACAGCGGCATTAATTGTTGGAATTACGGGTTTGGGATTTGGCGAACAAAAAATCCTCAAATTGGGCAATGTCCAACCACCGACGATGGTCGTTCAAAAAGGGTTACAAAAGTTCGCAGACCTCGTAAAAGAGCGGACCAATGGAGAGATTGTCATAGAGGTTTATCCAGCGTCTCAGCTTGGGACAGAACAGGAAATACTGGAAGGCGTCCAACTAGGTACGATTCATATGTTTGAGGGCAGCAGCGGTGCGGCTGGTCGATTTCTTCCTGAGCTGGAAGCATTTGCCGGTCCCTTTATCTGGCGCGACACGGATCATATGCTAAACGCTGTTAGAGGTCCCATTGGACAGCATTTAAGAGACCGTTTGATCAAAAGCCATGGGATGCGTATTCTGGATCTGGGATGGGTCTTTGGAAGAAGAAATCTTACCACTAAAAACAAGGCCGTACTCAAACCGGCTGATATGAGTGGCCTAAAAATCCGCGTTCAGCCCACCAAAATTTACCTTGAAATGATCCGGTTCATTTTGGGGTTGTGATTACCTTGAATCTGATGATCGGGCTGATTACCCCGCCTTTAGGCATGGTAATGTTTGTGGTGGTAAATATCGCAAATGTGAGTATTGCGAATCTCACAAAAGAACTGCTTCCTTTCTTAGGGGCACTGCTGATTGTGCTTTTTCTGATTACCTATGTGCCATCTTTGGTTCTATGGATTCCAAATTTGCTGATGTCGTCGTAAGTTGATCTGATACCCTGAAGCATATTCTCTCCCTTGACATATGATTATCATAGTGTAAAATTATATAAATTATATATGATAAATGGAGCATACAATGAGGACTACGATTAACATAAAAGATGATCTCATGCGTGAGCTTGTGATGTGCACAAAAGCTAAGAATAAAACCAAAGCGATTGAAATGGCTATCAAGGATTATATTGAAAAGAAATCCATTGAAGAACTTATTTCCTTGAGCGGTAAGATCAACGTTGAGCTAGATTGGCAAAAAGAAGAAGAGATCGAGCTATATGAATACCAAGATTATTGTTGACACCTGTGTGTGGATTGAGTTCTTTCGAAATCAAAAATCTGATCTTACCCGCCATCTGACCACCCTTTTAAGAGAGCAAAGGGTTGTCATGATCGGTATGGTTATGGCAGAAATACTGCAAGGAATAAAAGTCCCAAAGGAGGCGCAACTTGTGAGAAGAAACCTGGAAAAATTGCCTTATTTTGAGATGACCCGCGACGTGTGGCAAAAGGCAGACGAAATCTCAGTATCTTTAAGAAAAAAAGGCATCTCTATTCCACTTTCAGATCTTATAGTAGCTTCCTGTGCGCTTTCAGAAAGCTACAGCGTCTTTACCATCGATCCTCATTTTGACAAAGTGCCTGGATTAAAGCGTTACAGACCTTCGTGAATCCAATATGTAAATGAAAAACAGTGAAAAACAGGAATCGGAAGACCGTTGAAAAATTAACCAAGTTTTGGAGGCTGCCATGAAAGCTGCAATGATGGTAGATAAGTTCAAGATAGAAATGCAAGAGTTAGAAGATCTAAAATGTGGACCGGATGATATCCTGATTGCGACAAAGTATGCCGGCCTATGCGGGTCTGACGTTCATGCATATAGAGGCGATCACCCATTCAGAAAGCCGCCCGTTGTGTTGGGTCATGAAATATCAGGAAATATTTCAAAGATCGGTGAAAAGGTAAACGGATTTCACATCGGCGATCCGGTAACGGTGATGCCCTGTCTATTCTGTGGAGATTGCACCAGTTGTCGTAATAAAAAATACAATATTTGTGTTAATAAACGCGTTCCAGGAATGGGCAAATGGGTTGGCACCTTTGCCGAGTATTTCTTGTCAAAACCCTCGATAACCTTCAAACTGAAAAACAATGCGAACCTTATGATAGGGGCGCTGGCTGAACCGTTGGCAACCGCCGTCCACTCGATTCGCCGGGCGAAATTAAAGCCAGGTAATGACATTGCCATTTTGGGGGCGGGCCCTATCGGGTTGTTTACCGGATTGGTTGCCAAGGAAACCGTTGCCGACAACGTCGCCATCACAGACCTATTCGATTACAACCTGTCCATAGCCGGCGATTTGTATAATGCGCTGACATACAATGCGCTGAAGGAAAATATTCAAGAAAGAATGATCAAAGATCGTCCCGATCGGTTTGATGTCGTCTGCCTTTGCGGAAATGCAGAGGTGATGGTAAAACAGGCATTGGATATCGTAAAACCCGGCGGCCGTATCGTGGTCACCGGTATGTTCCTGAAACCCACAGACATGCCCCTAATCGATATTACCTTAAGAGAAATTGAAATTATCGGCACGCAAATATATGATCACGATGATTTTTCAGACGCGCTGGATTTATTACATTCCGGTAAATATGACTTCCAGAGATTCATTTCACACACGTTATCCTTGGATAAGGCTCAGGAGGCGATGAACCTCGTGATCGATCCCCATGAAAGCACGGTAAAAGTGCTCCTCGAAAACTAATAGGTCTGGTTCTATTACCGATACAGAATGCATGACGTGGGTATCGGGATCATCGGGTCACCGTATGGTCGCCGTTACCCCGTGGGAATTGAATGCTTCCCGGATCGTTTCCAGATCTTCCTTGCTGTGACGTTTCAACCGGGACAATCTGAATTCTGCATCCAGCCATTGATATTTGGATCCGGCAATATCATTGAAGGGAAGGATATCCACCCGGCAGATACCGAGGGATTGCAAATGTGCCGCAGTTCGGCGAATATTGGAATCCGAATCGTTGTGGCCCGGAATGAGCGGGATCCGGACGATGAGTGCAGTTCCGGTCGATGAAATTTCTTTGAGGTTGTCCAGAATCAGATTGTTTTTGGCCCCGGTAAATTGAAAGTGACGCGCAGGGTCCATGTGTTTGATATCCAGGAGTACCAGATCGGTGAATCCGAGCAGCGTTATTAATTTCTTCCGGTTCACAAGCCCGCAGGTATCCAGGGCCGTGTGAATCCTTTTGGTTTGACATTGCCTGAGGACCTCCAGGGTAAAATCGTATTGAAGCGTCGGTTCTCCGCCGGACAGGGTAACGCCACCGCCGGATGTTTTAAAAAACGGAGCGTCTTTTTCAACAATCCCAACGAGCTCATCCGCCGAGTATTCACCCCCCTTAATCTCTAAGGCCCCGGCATAACAGGTCTGCGTGCATGCACCGCAGTGTTTGCATAAATCTCTATTGATCGTTCGTTCGAGATTGTTTATTTCCTGGGCGCCCTCAGGACAATTATTGACACAAGCGCCACACCTGACGCATCGGTTCCTGAAGAACACCAACTCCGGATCGGTTTTAATCGATTCCGGGCTGTGGCACCACACACAGTGAAGGGGGCAGCCTTTTAGAAAAACCGTCGTTCTGATGCCGGGGCCGTCATCCCGGGATCCCCTTTTGATATCAAATACGATGCCCTTCGGTTCGATCCTATAATCCCCCATGTTCCACCCGTTTGATATGGGTGTCCTGATGCTCCCGGTTCAGGGCGACAAAAAACGCCTGCCACCCCCCCAAACGAACCCTCAGATTACGGTATAATTCGGGCTGTTCCTGTGCATGGCGCAAGGTTTCTATGCTGACGATACTGACCGTGAGTATGGTCCCCTCCAGATCCATAAAACTCTCAATCAGCCACGCCAACGCCGACAACCCCTCTTCTCCCTTCACAAATTCAGGATTGATATCCACATCCAGCTCGGAATCGATCCCTAGTTTTGAATACGGCATCTTGGTAAAAGACTTGATCGCAGCGGTTACGCCGTTTCTGGCCGCGCCTGCGACCGGGGAGAAGTTGGTTGCCAATGGTTCGCCTGCCCCCCTGCCGTCCGGGGTGGCACCGATGGATTTTCCAAAGACCACATAGAGGGGTGTCGTTCCGATGGCCACAGGGAACGTAAAGGTCGAATTACCGGCTGTCTGCTTTTTGACCTGTTGTACGAAATGCGCAGTAATATCGATTGCCAGTTGATCGACGATATCATCATCGGTTCCGTATTTGGGCATGGTATTCGACAGCCGAAGCTTCAAATTCTCGTATCCTTTAAAATTCGTTGCCATGGCTTCTTTGAGTTCAGCCAAGGTGAGGGCTTTGTCTTCAAAGACGAGTTTTCTGATGGCGGCCAGGGAATCCACGGCATTGGGCAGTCCGGTGACAAAGAACGGATAGAAGATATACTTGGCACCGCCCTGGGTGACATCTTTACCGGTTTCCAGGCAATCGTCCATCAGACACGAGAGAAACGGATCCGGTGCGATCATGTAATTGCAACCATACCATTTGACGGTTTCTTCGAAGCCGATGCGAATCTGTTGGTCGAGCTGTCTCCTAAAGGCCGCCATGATGTCGCCGAACGTTTCGAGGTCGGTGATATCCCCGGTATCGAGGCCGTGTTTCCGACCGTCCATGGCGTTGGCACCGCCGGTGAAGACCCACTCGATACATTTAAGGGAATGGATGGGAATCCACCGAAACTCGGTTTTTCCGGGGATTTTCATCTCCCAGCAGCCGGAAACGCAGTAATTTCTGGCTTCTTTTAATGGAATCCCCGCTTTTAACAGGTGCGGCAGCCTTGTTTCATCATTGCAGATCACCGGCATGCCGCCCCCGGATCGAATCACCTCGCATGCCTTTTCGATGAGCGGCCTGGGGGATTTGCGGTGCAGCCTCAAGAGCACCGTGGGCTGGGTCATTTGCATCTTTTCCGTGGCATCCAGGCACATGTACGTGAGGTCGTTGGTCGCGTCCGAACCCGAAGGGGTTTGACCGCCCAGAACACAGGTTTGAAGCCATTGGTTGACGTATGCCTGGTCATCGATGGAAGGAAAGGTCATGTCGCTTTCCGGATCCCTTCCAAAGGAATAGTCCGTGGGGTCCCTGTGGTCTTCAAAATGCGCCGGTTTGATCTGCATCCGCTCGCTGAACTTGATCCAGAAGCAGTCCAGCAGCTCCTGAGCCTCTGTTTTGGTGATGAGACCGTTCTGAAGATCGTTTTGGAAAAATGGGTAGAGGTACTGATCCAGTCGGCCCAAGGGACTCCAGTTGAGGGTGTTGTGAAGCGCGATGTGAATGAACCAGACGGACTGAAGCGCCTGATGAAAGGATTGCGCCGGATTGTCGGGCACGAGACGGCAGATTCGGGCGATTACTTTAAGTTCCGATTTTCGCTCCTGATCCGATTCTCGATTTGCCGACTGATCTGCCAGCTGTGCATACCGCCGTGCAAAAGCGATGACGGCATTGCAACATCCGATGACCGCTTCATAAAAGCTGTTTTTCTCCTCTGCTTCGGGATCTTTAACGCTGAGCTGTTCTCGGCGCTCTTTGGCCTCCTTGATTATTCCGATCAACCCCCGGTTAAGAGCTTTGGGGTAATCGGGCACCGAATGTCCCCACACCGACCGAATGCTCAGCGATTTTTGGACTGCCGCCTGCTTCTCCGCTTCTGTGGCATAATCCGGAAAAAACCGTCCGAGACCGGAAGAACTCATCACCATGTTTCCCACGATGAGTTCACTATCATCGATACGGATAGGCATTTCATTAAGTACTTTTTCAAACGCCATGTACTTTCGAACAATCAACGGCAGTTTTGCGACATCCTCATCCGCACCGTCAAAAATGGAAAGCCCCTCTCCCCACCACGGCTTTTTTTGGGCCATGCAGTCGAGCTCTCTTTTCCAAAGCCGTTCGACACGCGGTGTCATTGCGCGTGTATCATCTGAATTCACGATGTTCCCCCAATGGTTTGTTTAAACGATCCCGCCAATCGCAGGGTCAATTAATAAAATATATAAGAACTGGGCTTGACATACAAGGCGATTATGGTTTATTTGGATATATTAAATCGATTTAATCTAAATAAGAATATATTTATTAAATCGTTAAACTATTTAATAATATTAATAATATTTAGTACTAAATAAATTTAATCGATTAAAATCATATCCTTGTTCTTTCTTTTTCCGTTACAATTACCCAGTGAGTTATTTTTATAAATGATTGCCGTATGGGAATAACGATCAAGGAAATAGCCAAATATTCAGGCGTCTCGGTTCCTACGGTATCCAAGATCCTGAACAACAGGGGGAATGTGAGAGAGGATCTGCGAATTCGTGTTCAGGCGGTCATTGAAAAGTACAACTATAGACCCAGTGCCATCGCCAGGGGAATGAAGATCCAGAAGACCCATACCATCGGATTAATTATTCCCAAAATAATCAACACCTTTTATGTGGAAATCATCGAGCGCATCGAAAGAGAGGTTAAAAAGAGGGATTACGCGCTCATATTGGCCAATTCGGATGAAGATCTGGAAAGGGAGACAAGCTGTCTCAGAACCTTTTCCCACATGCGAGTGGACGGACTGATTCTCGCCTCAACGGGCCGAAATCGGGAATCAAGGATTCAAAAAGAACTGACAAGCTTTCAGGCGCTGAACATACCCGTTGTGCTCATATCCAGAAGCCTGCCCAACACAGATATTGATATCGTAGAACTGGATAATCGGGAAAGCGCTTATCAGGTGACCCGGTATCTTATGAAAAAGGGTCACAGGAGAATCGCCATTATTTCAGGTCCGGTGCAGACTTCTGCCGGTCAGGAACGGATTCACGGATATATGAAAGCGCATGATGAAGCCAGGCTTCCGTTTGAGCAGAATCTAATTCATATGGGCGGTGCCACAGTCGAAAGCGGTTACCGATTAACCAAGAAACTGTTACAACAAAAATACAGGCCGACCGGAATCTTTGTCGGAAGCAACTTCCAACTGATCGGCGTTCTTCGTGCAATAAAGGAATTGGATATCAAAATTCCGGAAGACCTTTCCGTGGTGGGGTTTCACGACAGCGATTGGATTTCATTCGTCTCTCCCCCATTGACGATCGTTACACCGGACATGAAAAGATATAGTAAGCTCACCGTGGATTTGCTTTTTGATCGGATCGACGGCGCCTATTCCGGCAAGGCCCGCAATTACAAACTTCCAACAAAAATGATCATTAGAGATTCTGTAAAGAAGATAGCGCCGAACATGCAAAAATCTGAAATAATTTCAGAGACAGTGTGATATGGGTCAGACTTTGGCAGAGAAAATTTTGGCAGCAAAAACAGGAAAGGATTCGGTGGCCCCGGGAGATTTTCTCCGTGTTCCGGTGGATGTGGTGATGGCCCACGACATCAATGGAGGAATCGCCATCGACAGCTTTCGGGCCATGGGCGCCAGGCGCGTATTCGATCCGGAAAAGATCGTTTTGATCATCGATCACAACGTGCCGGCCAAAACGGATCTGGCGGCTGCGGAATCCCGAAAGCTGCGGGAATTTGCCCGGGAATTCAATATAAAATGTCATGAAATCGGCCGCACCGGCATCTGCCATGCGTTTATGCCGGAGCAGGGATTTTCGCTTCCCGGTGATATGGTGGTCGGTTCTGATTCCCACACCTGTACCTACGGTGCTGTGGGGGCGTTTGCCACCGGAATGGGCAGTACGGATATCGGGGCGGCCATGGCCACCGGAGATGTCTGGATACGGGTTCCCCACAGTATCAAACTGGTATTCCATGGAAAACCCGACCAATGGATCAGCGGAAAGGATCTGATTCTTTTTGCCATCGGTGAAATAGGGTTGACCGGAGCACTCTACGCAGCCATTGAGTTTTCCGGTGAGGCTGTGGAAAATCTGCCCATGGACGGCCGCTTTACCATGTCCAACATGGCCATCGAGGCCGGAGGAAAGGTGGGACTCCATCGGGTGGATCAAACCGCGCTGGATTATGTGAACCAGAGAGCCAAACGGTCCTATAGCGTGTATGAACCGGATGGGGAGGCACAATACGATCGGATCTGCCAATGGGATGTTACGGATCTTGAGCCCCAGGTGGCATTTCCCTATCTTCCTTCCAATACGCGGCCCATCAGCCAGGTGGGCGACATCGAAATCCAGCAGGCGGTTGTGGGGAGTTGCACCAACGGAAGATTGGAAGATCTCAGAATTGCCGCCGGGGTCATTAAAGGAAAAAAAGTGCACCCCAATGTCCGATTCATCGTGAACCCGGCAACGCAGGAAATCTATCTCACTGCGCTTCGCGAGGGATTGATCGAAACCTTTGTCGAGGCGGGTGCGGTCATCAGTCCTCCTGCATGCGGGCCGTGCTCCAGCTCCCACACCTGGCTGCTGGCCCCCGGTGAACGGTGCGTGGCCACGACCAACCGGAATTTTGTGAAACGGATGGGCGGAGACGGATCTGAAGTCTATCTGGCTGGCCCGGCTGTTGCCGCCGCCAGCGCAGTATCGGGTAGAATCAGCAGCCCCGAGGAGGTGGTTGTATGAAGATCGGCGGTTTGGTACATAAATACGGCGATAACGTGGATACGGATGTGATCCTGCCGGGCCCGTATATGAATCTTTCAACACCGGAAAAGCTGGGAAAGCACTGCCTGGAGGACTTGGACAAGGAGTTTTTGAACCGGGTCCGGCCGGGTGACATTATTGTTGCAGGGGAAAACTTCGGGTGTGGGTCGTCACGGGAACAGGCGGCTTTAGCCATAAAAGGCAGCGGTGTCGGCGCGGTTATCGCCATAAGCTTTGCCCGGATTTTTTTTAGAAACGCTGTAAACATCGGCCTGCCGATTCTCGAATGCCCGGAAGCGGTAAACGGCACCGAAAACGGAGAGCTCATGAATGTGGATCTCTCCAATGGGGAGATTAAAAACGAAACGAAAAAGGAAATCTATCACGCAAAATCGTTTCCCCCGTTTATTCTGAAATTGATTGAAAGCGGTGGTTTGGTAGAATACACGCGTCATCGCCTGATGGGACAATAGGTGAAAAGAGATGTCGTCTTCTGTGGGACTCAACTTCGAATCTCCGGATGATAGAGATTCTGAATAAATGAAAGGAGGTGATACGTAAAAAGCGGACGGGCTTGTAACAGAACTGTCGTCCGTTGTTTGAGAATACGGTTCGTTGAGGTGAAGTTTGGGCAAAACCGGTTCAAGACCACCTTGATCCGGGAATGATAACCTTTTTAACTGAAAGGGAGAATTGAATCATGAGCGAGAAAAAAGAAAAAAAATCCGTAAGCATTCCCCGACGTACCTTTTTAAAACAGGCGGCGGTGACCACCGGCGCCTTGTCTTTGGGGGGAATTCCCGGGATCCTGGTCACCGGGCAGGCACCGGCTTATGCCAAAGGGACCACCCTGCACTATTTGAAGGAATCTCATTTTGTGCCGGCAGCCGACAAGGCCTTCCTGGCTTTGGCCAAGGAGTTCGGCAAAGAGGCCGGTTGTACGGTGCGGGTGGAGCGAATCACTCAGAACGACGTTCGCCCCCGGACCGCTGCCGCCATTGAGGCAAAGTCAGGCCCCGACATCGTTCACATGTTCAATAATCTGCCCCACCTGTTCGCAAACGGTATTATCGACATGGATGATGTGGCCGAAGCCATCGGAAAAGCACAGGGTGGATACCATGAGGTCTTCAAGGCCAACGCCTTTCAAGACGGCCGCTGGGTGGCCGTGCCCGAATTCGGTTTTGCCTGGGCCTGGGCCTACCGTGAAGACTGGATGAAAGAAGCGGGTTACGACAAGTTTCCTGAAACCTTGGATGGACTCCGAGAATTTGGCAAGACCATGAAAGCCAAGGGGAAACCCATCGGTCAGGGATTCGGTCACAGCGAAAACGACCCCAACATCTATTGCTACAGCCTCATCTGGTGTTTCGGTGGAAAGGAACTGGAGGCCGATGGAAAGACCGTGGCTTTAGACTCCAAGGAAACCATCGAAGCCGTCAAGTGGAATACGGCGTTCTGGAAAGACGCCCTGGATGAGGGAGGTCTGTCCTGGGATGACGGTTCCAACAACCGGGCCTATATTTCCGGAAGCATCAGCGCCACGGGAAATGCCGTCAGTATCTACTTCATGGCACGGGATAAGTTTCCCGAAGTGTATCAGGTCACCAACCATGCTCATATGCCCGCTGGACCGGCAGGCCGTTATCTTTATCTCGCCACCCAGAGTACGGGGGTGACGAAGTATTCCAAGAACCAGAAGCTGGCCAAGGAATTCGTCAAATGGTTCATGACCGCGGAAAATTATGAAAAGTATTTCGATGCCGGCGGCACTTTTGGTCTCCCGCCCACCAAGATGTGGCATGATTCTACGGTATGGACACGAGATCCCAAGTGCACGGTGTTCCGTGATGTCGTCGACTACTCGCGAGCCATCGGATATGCCGGGCCCCCAAGTCGAAAAGCCTCGGAAGCATATTCCAAGTACATCATCGTAGACATGTTCGCCAAAGCCATCCAGGGAATGTCCGCAGAAGAAGCTGTAAAGTGGGCGGCCAATGAGTATCGGAAAATATACGCCTAATGATACCGCTATCCCATACGGATGACCTGATTACAGGGCATCCGTATGGTTCCATTTTAAACAGAAGATCTTTTCAATTGGGAGTTGCTTGTGACTGATTCATCAAATTCCGCAGAAATCATCACCTACACGCAACCGGGCTTTATCACCCGCCTCCGCCAGGCCAGCAAAACCGAACGCAGAGAGTGGCTGCTGGCTTTTTGCCTAATAATGCCAGCCGTCATCATGCTGACCGTATTTGTGGCCTATCCCTTTCTCCGCGGCATCTATCTGTCCTTTCTGGATTCCGTGGTGGGGCGGGAAGGGGAGTGGGTCGGGTTTAAAAATTACATCAAGCTGTTCAATGACGGCATTTTTCATCGGGCGGCGGCAAACACCTTTATCTACACCATCATTGCCACCATACTAAAGCTCGGCATCGGTATGGCAGTAGCACTGATGCTCAACAATATCATTAGATTCAAACGCGTACTTCGTGCCTCCATGCTGCTGCCGTGGATTGTACCCACCGTGCTTTCCGCCCTGGCCTGGAAATGGATGTTTGATCCGACCTTCAGTATTATCAATTGGATATTTTATAATCTCGGTTTTATCGATGTGAGGGTCGCCTGGCTGGGTAGCCCCCTTGGCGCCATGGCTTCCGTCATTATTGTCAATACCTGGCGGGGCATGCCGTTTTTTGCCATCACGCTGCTGGCAGGGCTTCAAACCATCAATCCGAGCGTTCAAGAGGCTGCCGCCATTGACGGGGCAACCCCCTGGCAGCGGTTCAGGTTTGTGACATGGCCCCTGCTCAAACCGGTGACCATGGTGGTGGTTTTATTTTCGGTCATCATGACCTTTGCCGACTTTCAGCTCGTATACATCCTTACCGGCGGCGGTCCGTCCAACAGCACCCATCTGTTCGCCACCTATGCCTACCAGCTGGCCATCGCCACGGGTTTGATCGGTGAGGGGGCAGCTGCGTCCCTTTGTATGTTCCCCATTCTGTTTCTGGTGGTAATCGGCCAGCTCTGGTATATCCGGCGTGGTGACGGAACGAAAGGGGGTGCATGATGGCGATGATGGTCGGAGCACGCTGGAAACGATGGGTTTTCCTTTATCTCCCCATGGCGGGGGTTATGATCATGACCCTGTTTCCATTTTACTATATGGCGGTGTCTGCTGTTCGTCCCGACCGGGAGATGTACATCCCCTGGAACAAACCGAATTTTTCCCCGTTTTGGACCGTCAAACCCACCCTAGAACACTTTGTCCTGTTGTTTGAAGATACGATCTTTATCCGATGGATGACAAATACCTTAATCATTGCCGTATGTTCCACTGCTATTTCACTTTTCTGTGGGCTGCTTGCGGCCTACGCGTTGTCGCGGCTGCGATTGCCATTCGGGGGTGCCCTGGGAACCTGGATATTTGCGACTTATCTGGTGCCCCAGACGCTTTTGTTCATCCCGTTGGGGGAGGTCATCCGGGTTTTCAATTTAAGCGACAGCCTCTGGGCTCTTATTCTCACCTATCCCACCATGCTCATCCCGTTCAGCACCTGGTTGATGATGGGTTACTTTCGCACCATTCCCAAGTCCCTTGAGGAGTGCGCTCAAATTGACGGTGCGACCCGGTTTCAGGCCATGGTGCGGGTGGTTTTCCCGGTCGCCATACCGGGCATCCTTTCTGCCGGAATATTTTCGTTCACCCTGTCTTGGAATGAGTTTCTTTACGCCCTGGTCTTTCTTTCCACCGATACCAATAAAACGATTCCCATCGGAGTCACCAGTGAATTGATCCTTGGGGATGTCTTTTACTGGGGTCCGCTCATGGCCGGGGCACTGTTGGGATCTATTCCGGTCGCATTCGTCTACTCGTTTTTCGTGGAGCATTACGTCAGTGCCATGACCGGAGCGGTAAAAGGTTAACAGGGCAATGGAATATGACAGAAGGAGAAAAAATGTCGGATCAAAGAAAATCGGCTTTGGTGACCGGTGCCAGCAGTGGCATTGGAATGGAGACGGCCAGAAAATTGGCTGAAAAAGGTATCGAGACGATTGTTGTCGCTCGCCGAATGGAGCGCCTTGAAACCCTGGCACAAGCGCACGAAGAAATCGTTCCCCGGCAGGTGGACCTGACGGATCCGGACCAGGTGGAGAATTTTTGCACTGAATTATCGGCCAGAAAACCGCCGGTAACGATTCTTGTCAATAACGCGGGATATTCCATCCGTGGTATGTTTGAAGCGGTGCCGCTCGCGGACATCAGGCGTTTATTTGAGGTAAACGTCTTTGCGTTGGTGAGGATTACCCAGGCGTGTCTACCCGGAATGCGCCGGGCCCGTATGGGAACCATTATCAATGTGAGCTCCATTGCCGGCAAATTCGCGTTTCCCGGAAATGGTCCCTATACAGCAGCCAAACATGCAGTCGAAGCATTTACCGACGCGCTTCGTCATGAGGTCGCCCCTTTCGGTATTCGTGTTGTGGCCCTCCGTCCGGCGTTTATCGCCACCGAGTTTAACACCGTAGTCAACGAAATGAGCGCAGAATTTACATCACGCGTGTCCGAAGATTATCAGAAAATCGCCGAGACTGCCAAGGCAACATTGGGACAAATGTGGGCGGACATCGAACTCTTTGAACCGGGAGTCGTCGCAGACGTTATAACACAAGCGATCTTTTCGAATCATCCGAATGCCGCATATGCCGTGGGTCCCATGACGGAGGAGTTCTTGTCAGAGCGTGCAAGGCTGGATGACGACGCGTGGAGGGCCTTCATGGATAAGCGAACGGGTTTGGAAGGGTTGTCTTTATAGAAATGATTTCCGGCTATGCAAGGCGGTTAGGCGGTTTGACATACCCGCCGATATTTGCTTAAGTTAACAAGAAAAAGCTGTCTTCTTTATTGGAAAAAGGAGGTATTTTCAAATGGATCGCTTCTCCGCTGTCATGATGGAAAAAATCCTCGATGCCACACCACGTATAATGACGGACCGCGCAAGAATTGCTACTGAAGTGTATCAAGAAAATCCCGCGTCACCCAGCGAAATAAGGAGAGCGATGACCTTAAAAAGGCTCCTTGAGGAACTCCCCGTCCACATACGGGAAGGCGAAGTCATCGTAGGCGTTGAAGGAAAGGAACCGGGAGATGCCCTGCTCATGACTGAATTTGCCATGGAATGGCTTGCTAATGATCTCGACGGATTCGACTCAAGAGAAGACAATTCGCTTTTTCATGTATCTCCGGAAGCCAAAGAAGAGATTCTAAGAATTGCCGACTACTGGGAAGGAAAAACCGTCTCTTCATGGGTAAAGGCTCGTTTACCGGAAGAAACCCGAAAATACATCGAAGGGATGGTATTTGCCTCGGTTTCCGGGCTTTACTACGACATCGGCCACATGCTTCCGGCCTATGACAGTGTGCTGAACAAGGGGATTTCGAAAATATTATCCCGTCTTCGGAAGCACCTAATGCGGGTGGATCTATCCTCTACTGATGGTATTGCAAAAAAGCACTTCTACGAGGCGGCCATCCTGACATGTGAGGCGGCGATTTCTTTTGCGCATCGGTATGCGAACCAGGCCGAAGCGTTATTAGCCTCGGAAAAAGATCCGGCTCGGCGCAAGGACCTTGAGAGAATCGCAGAGACTTGCAGAAGAGTCCCGGAGCATCCTGCAAGAGATTTTTACGAGGCCCTTCAATCGTTTTGGTTCACCCACCTGCTGGTGCTCCTGGAATCGAAGGGTTTTGGGGTGTCTCCCGGAAGGTTTGATCAGTACATGTATCCATTCTACCGGAAAGACCTGAGTGAAGGTGTTTTGACGGCAGAAGATGCGGAATCGCTTTTGAAGCAGCTTTGGTTGAAATTTAATGAGGTCAATTATGTGCTCGATAGCCGAACCGGAAGACTCATTGGGGGCTATCCATCCCGTGCAAACCTGGTTTTGGGTGGTCAAACAGACGATGGAAGAGATGCGGTCAACGATTTATCTTATCTCTGCCTGAAGGTCACCCAGGAGATCGGTCTTCACCAGCCCTCGCTGTCGGTGCGGTATTATACCGGAATTTCCGAAAAATTCCTAAGAGAATCCTGTCGACTCATCCGAACCGGATTGGGATTCCCCGCCATTTATAACGATGAAATCGACATCCCGGCAATGCTTTCAAGGGGCATCACCTATGAAGATGCCATGAACTTCGCCCTGGTGGGATGTGTGGAGCTGGCTGTTCCCGGAAAGTCGTGGACGAATCCGGCGGGTTCCAAATTCAATTTGATACGCTGTTTAGAATTGGCGCTAAACGGAGGCAGACACCCGGACACAAACGAACAGATCGGACCGATTTGTAGGGAAGTTCACGAATACGAGACATTTGACGACTTTTTTGACGCGTATCGAAAACAGGTGGAGATAGCGGTTGAAAACCTGATCGTATACGAGAACTTAATCGACATGGCCCAGGCTGAACTGACCCCTTGTCCATTTCTGTCCTGCCTCACGGAGGATTGTATTTCCAAGGGAAAGGATGTGAAACGGGGTGGGGCCTATTATAATTTTTCAGGACCCCAGGGTGTGGGACTTGCCAATGCCGCAGACTCCATTGCCGCCATCAAAAAACTGGTGTTCGAAGAAAAGCGCTTCTCTCTTTCGCAGCTCAAGAAGGCTCTCGATGAGAATTTCGAAAACCAGCAAGAAATGCGTCCCATGCTCGTCGAAGACGCGCCAAAGTACGGCAACGATGATGACTATGTCGATTATATCGCTCGGGATGTGATGGATATTTTTGCGAAAAAGGTCGCGTCTTACACCAACCCTCGCGGCGGTCAATACCAGGCGGGCATGTTTCCGGCAACCGCGAATGTAGCGTATGGAAACAAAACGGGTGCTACACCTGACGGGAGGCGAAAGGGGGAACCTTTTGCGGATTCCGTTTCACCGGCCCCGGGTCGCGACCGGGAAAGCGCGATTGCGGTGATTCGATCGGTGGCAAAGCTAAATCACATTGAAACTTCCAACGGAACCCTTTTGAATCAAAAACTCCATCCGCTGACTCTCAAGGATGAAAGAGGAATTCAAAATCTTGCCGGACTTTTACGTGCCTTTGGGGATCTTAAATGCATGGAGATTCAATTCAATGTTGTGGATGCAGACACGCTGAAGGCCGCCCAAGCAGAGCCTGAAAAGCACAAATCCCTCGTGGTGCGCGTGGCGGGATGGAGCGCACTCTTCACCGGTCTTAGTAGGGAGGTCCAGGACGAAATCATCAGCCGAACGGAAAAAATGGCCCTGGTGTAAACGTGAATTCAGTTATGGGATCCGTGGGCCGCATTTTCAATATCGAGCGGCATGGTTTGGTGGATGGACCGGGTATCCGAACGGTTGTGTTTTTCAAAGGATGCCCGCTGCAATGTCGGTGGTGTCACAACCCGGAATCACAGGCTTCCCACAATGAGATTATGTTTTCTCAGGACCAATGTGTCGGCTGCGGAACCTGCGGAACCGTTTGTCCACAAGTTGCGATCTCATTTGTTAAAACAACCGGCGAAAGATCCCATGTCCGTGACAAATGCGCTTTTTGCGGCACCTGTGTGAAGGCATGCCCGGCAAAGGCACTTGAGGTTGTGGGATATGAAGTAGATGTTGACACATTGGTTGGTGAAATTAACAAGGGGGCGATTTTTCACCGCCGTTCCGGCGGAGGGGTCACACTGTCAGGCGGGGAACCATTACTTCAGACCGGCTTTTGCAAAGACCTCCTCGAATCTTGTCGCAAAGAAGGCATTCACACAGCGTTGGATACGTGTGGACATGCACCTTGGGAGACGATAAACAGCATATTCCCGTTGGTTGACCTATTTCTTTATGATCTTAAGCACGTGGATGATAAAAAACATCGATACGGAACGGGGGTTTCAAACCGTCTCATCCTCGATAATCTAATGAAGCTGGCAGCCCAATGCCATGATGGTTTTCCGGAAATCATCGTTCGCATCCCCGTGATACCCCAATTCAACGACACCCTAACAGAAATCGGAGACATTCTTAATTTTTTGATACAACTGAATGGGATACGACACGTTGAAATTCTGCCCTTTCATCATTACGGAGAATCCAAATACAGAAAACTTTACATGGGATATCCCTTCAAGGGTTGTCCTCGGTCACAATCAAAGTTTATAGAAGCCTGTGTGGAGCTGGCCGAAAAGGATGGTTTTAATGTCCTGCTTGGAGAATAAGAAGCGGCCCTGCTTGCATTTATCAATTCAATTGGAGGAACAATGAGCAAACCAATTATTGCCGTTACCATGGGAGATCCGTCCGGGATCGGATCTGAATTGATCCTCAAAGTATTAATCAACAACGATGTATATGAATTCTGCCGTCCCTTTGTTATCGGCGATCCGAACGTCATCCGTCACACTGCCGAAACAATCGGAAAAGATATTTCCGCCCGAAAAATCAACGATATTTCCGAGGCGAAATTTTTTTTTGGTACCATCGACATTTTACAGCCAAAGGATCTGCACATTTCCAAGATTCAATGGGGAATCCTCGATCCGGCCATGGGCAAGGCTTCGGCCATGTGTATCGAAAAAGCATTTCAAATGGCGTTGGATAAGCAAATTCAGGGTGTGGTTTCAGCCCCCATGAACAAGGAGGCATTTCACAAGGCCGGTTTCGATTATTTGGATGAGTTGTCGTATATGGCGGATCTCACCAAGAGTCCTGATACCACGGTAATGGGTGTCGTGGATGCGTTCTGGACGATTCCTGTCACCGAGCATATTGCATTTCGAGAGATTGCGGATGAGATAAAAACGGATCGGGTGCTTAAACGTATCCGCCTGTTGAATACCGCATTAAAAAAGATCGGCAAAGAAGTCCCGAGATTGGCCGTTGCGGCATTAAACGTACACGGTGGAGAGGGGGGGCTATTTGGATATGAAGAAAGAAAAGAAATCGGACCTGCCATTGAAATCGCTCAAAAAGAGAATATTAACGCACACGGTCCCTTCCCTGCCGACACGGTGTTTGTAACGGCCATGAATCAAAAATTCGACGGTGTGGTGTGTATGTATCATGATCAGGCCAATATCGCCCGAAAACTGTTGGCCACCCGCACCGGGGTTACCCTTTTTATGGGACTACCCGTACCCTGCGCCACAACAGCCCATGGAACCGCGTTTGATATTGCAGGCAAAGGGATTGCCGATCCCGGTAGTCTCCAAAACGCCCTTAAACATGCGGCAATGCTCTCGGGGTAGACGATTATTCTTCATTGAAAACTTGGTCCTGTGGGTCAGTCGAAGATCTCGTCTTGCGGAGTCTCATAAGAGAGGACAGAAGACTGAAGACAGAGGACAGAAATGGGGATTTTGAGGTCTTTTGGGTGAAACAACTCTATAGCCAAGATGAAAACCGGATCCCCCTGATACGTGATCAGATACGCGTTGTTTGTAGTTTTTCAACTTGGAACGTTGAATCCTGAACCGCTCAACTTAGGTGAGAATAGTTTTTGGATAGAAAGGAGTGTTAAATGAATTACAGACAATTGGGTAGAACGGGACTGCTCGTCTCTGAAATCTGTTTAGGAACAATGACTTTCGGGAATCCCTTGGACGAGGCTGGATCCATCAGTTTGATCGATCGTGCGATGGACAGCGGTGTCAACTTCATTGATACGGCAGATGTCTATGCCGGGGGGGTGACTGAGGAAATCGTAGGCAAAGCGTTGAAGGGTAAACGTCATTTGGCGGTGTTAGCAACCAAAGTCGGTGCCTGGAAGTCCGGGCCGGAAGTTAACGATATCGGACTTTCACGCAAACATATTATGGACGGCATAGAGGGAAGCCTGCACAGGCTTGGGACCGATTACATTGATATTTACTATGCCCACAAGCCGGATCCCATGACACCCATCGACGAGACATTGCGTGCTTTGGATGACCTCGTTCACCAGGGGAAAGTGCGCTATATTGCCTGCTCGAATTATCCGCTCTGGAAGTTGTGCAAGGCACGCTGTGTGAGCGAAGTGAATGGCCTCGCACGTTTTGATTGCATTCAACCCCCCTACAACCTGATCGGCCGAGACATCGAGGATGAGGTTCTGCCGCTTTGCGACAGCGAAGGAATCGGGGTTTGTGTGTATAATCCGCTTGCGGCGGGTCTGCTCACCGGCAAACACGACCCGAACAAGCCCCCGACAGAGGGAACGCGTTTTACGAGTGAGAGCCTGGGAGATGTATATCGGAACCGCTATTGGTTGGACAGTAACTTTGAAGCGGTTAACCGTATCAAGGAAATTACACAGACACATGACAGAAGCATGGCCCAGTTTGCAATCGCCTGGATACTGAACAATCCCTTTATTACGTCCGTTATCGTTGGGGCCACCTCCGTCCGGCAGTTCGAGGAAAATTTAGGAGCCACGGAAATTGAGCTCTCCGAAGAGGAGCGTGACGCCTGCGATAAAGTCTGGCAACAGCTCAGACCGCCCCGTTTCTCCTACGGAGCGCAGCAAGTCGAACGATAGTAGGGAACCTCATTTGTTATTTGTCATTGGACATTCGAAAAAAAGTGATTGTGTTCTGCAGCATAAAATACCAATGACAGATGTCTTTTTACGAATGACATTCGCAGAAACTTGACAGTTATTGTTTAATTAGAAATTATGCTTTGATCGAAACTGCGCTCGGGAAAATTGACCCCCGCGGGGCAATCGAGTCATCGAATAGCCAACGGGACAAATAGTAGGTTTCAGTTATCTATCATTTACGCTCTCTGAACCCGAAACCTAACACCCGACACCTGAAATCTCGAACAGAGCCTGATGGTACTATCTGATCTTTTTACCAACAGGTTGTCAGATAAAATATCTTAAGGAGCTATTGCTATGCCGAATACCGATCTCTGCTTTCTGAGTGCTGCTGAACTTTCTTCGCTCGTATCCACCAAAGAGATTTCTCCGGTTGAAATCGTGGAGGCACTGCTAACACGGATTGAAACACTGAATAAAACCCTTCGCGCCTATATTCATGTTTGCAGCAACGACGCCAGGTCAGATGCCCGGCGAGCTGAAACCGATATCCGCAATGGAAACTATATCGGGCCTCTCCATGGAATTCCGGTCGCGTATAAGGATATCTACAATGTGCGCGGACTGCCGACCACCGCCGGTTCCAAATTACTGGCAAACTACATTGCCCCGGAGGATTCAGTCGTTGCGAGCAACCTTCGACAGGCCGGTGCCATCTGTATCGGCAAGACGAACACATGGGAATTTGCCTCCGGGAGCATGGAGGTTTTCGGTGAAGCGAAAAATCCATGGAACACCCGGATGGTTACCGGTGGCTCGAGCTCAGGTTCGGGGGCAGCTTTGGCGTCTTGCTTAACGCCTCTTGCAACCGGCACCGATACGGGAGGATCGGTTCGGACGCCGGCCGCCTATTGCGGTCTTGTAGGTTTAAAGCCGACCCTTGGCCGACTCAGCTGTTCGGGAATTGTTCCATTATCTGCAACCCTGGATCACCCCGGCCCCATGGCCCGGAGAGCTCGGGATACCGCCATGCTGTTCTACGGTATGCTCGGCGGGAATCCACCGAACCCCGTTATCGATTCGACTGAAAATTTAAAGGACTTTCGAATCGGAAGAACCCGTTCATTTTTCTTTCAAACTATTCATCCCGAAGTTGACGCTGCCGTTCAAAAAGCCATCGGTACGCTGAAAAATCTGGGAGCGTCTATTCACGAGATTGAATTGCCGTGCGTCGAGCTGGGTCCGGCGGCGTCTTTTACCATTGCTTACACGGATGCATTTAATCTTCACCGGAAAAGCTTTATGGAACGGTCCAACGACTATACACTCAGTTTTCTCTGCAAAATCTCAAGCACGGCGTTTTTTACGGCCGAAGAATTATTGATTTCGCAACAGATTTGTAAAATCATTCGGAACACCTTCACCCAAGTCCTAAAAGCCGTCGACATTATTGTAACGCCTTCCACCGCATATCCGGCCCATCCCATCGACAGCAACTCACCCCAGTCGGATATGCGGAGTTTTGCCCGTCCCATCAGTCTGACGGGATTGCCCGCACTTTCTATGCCCTGTGGATTTACCCGATCCGGTTTGCCCATCGGACTGCAGCTGATCGGAAGGGCCGGGAAAGAAAAGACCCTTTTCCAGGTGGCCCGTGCTTATGAACAGGCAATCGAATGGCACAAGCGGCGACCCTCTATCCAGGCAGGAGAATTATGGGAACCGGCACTTGCTGAAGAAGAGACGGTGGAAGCCATCGATGCCCGATGGGTCATTGATGCAGCGAGACGTAAGGGTTTGAATTATATAGATGAAAAAACAGCGGAATCCATTGCTCCTTATGTGTCATCGGTGAAAGCTTCTCTAAGAGCTGCCCGCAGCCACTTAAAACACGTAAATTCTGGAGCGCTTTGGGGGTTTTAAAGCATTAAAAAGTCAGGAAAGAGATAAATAGAGGCTTTAAAAGATGGGAAAGAGAGTTTGGCTGATAGATCGTTCGTAGAAAGGAGGTGATAACCGGTATTTTTTACACGCGTGAGGGTTTACAGAGAAAAAAATAACGAAAGAAAATCTTTGAAAGGAATTTTGTCATGAAAAAAAACCGTATATTTATAACTGTTGCCATTTTCATCATCACAATGGTGTTTTTTGCAAATCCGTCTTTTGCAGCAAAAAAGGTGCTGATCAAATTACAACAGGCTTATGCATCGGTGCTGCCGACATTAGGCATTAATGTCAAGTGGTGGGCTGATGAGTTGAAAACCATTAGTGACGGCGTTATCAATATTAAAATCTATGAACCCGGAAAACTCGTCGCACCGTTTGAAATTCTTGATGCGGTATCTTCTGGAAAGGTTGATGCCGGTGTGGCCGGCGATGGCTTTTTCGCCGGGAAAATTCCGGCAGGACAGGTTTTCTCTTCGCTGCCCTTTGGTCCGGAAGCCGATGAATACATGGCCTGGTATTACCATGGCAACGGGGCCGAGTTGCATCAGTGGGCCTATGATGAATCCGGCTTCAACGTGAAAATGATACCGGTGGTTATGATTGTTCCCGAAACCTCCGGATGGTTCAAAGAGCCCATTAAATCCGTTGAAGACCTGAAGGGCATGAAGATGCGCTTCTATGGCCTCGGCGGCCAGGCCATGCAGAAACTCGGTATGTCCATTACGGTGATGCCCGGTGGAGAACTTTTTGCAGCGTTGGAAAAAGGTGTTATCGATGCCACCGAGTTTTCAATGCCCACCATTGATCAGCGACTTGGGTTCCACAAGCTAGTGAAATACAATTATTATCCGGGCTGGCATCAAGCAGCGACCATCATCCCGGTTTTCTTTAACAAAGATAAATGGAATTCCTTAAGCAAGATCCAACAGCGACAGATCGAAATCGCCTGCATGGCTTCAATGACCAATTCCATCGCCCAAGGCGAGGCGGAACAGGGACCGGTGATCAAGGAGAACATCGAAAAACGCGGTGTTAAGAATCAATATTGGTCAGATGAAATGCTGGCATCTTTCAAAAAAGCTTGGGAAGAAGTCGCAGCCGAACAAGTCGCAAAAGATCCCGTCTTTAAAAAAGTTTACGAAGATCTGCAATCCTTTAGACTGGAATACAACTATTGGAAAGAGCTTAACTTTTTGCCGAGAAACTGTGGGAAATAAGGGCCAAATGAGGCATGGGGGAATTTCTCCTTCGTGCCTTCCATTTTTGATCAATAGAACCGAGTAATGGACTATATGCGAATGTGAGAGGGAAATTATGTCTGCGGACAATCAGCAGGAGAACCCTAAAATCTGTGTCGTTCTGGATGGAATCATCGATCGTTTCGGCCGAGTCTTTGCTTGGCTGAATGTATTGCTTATTGTCGTCATCATCGTTCAGGTGGTTCTGCGCTATGCGTTCGATCGAGGTGTGGTGATTCTGGAGGAACTCCAGTTCCATTTTTATGGTGTGATGTTGATCCTAGCGATTTCCTACACGCTGGTTCATGACGGCCACATCCGGCTCGATCTTTTCCATGCCCGTTTCAAACGACGAAACAAAGAAAAGGTTGAAATGTTCGGTATTATTTTTTTGTTAATCCCCATGATTGTCATCATATTTATACACAGCATGGACTTTCTGGCAGCAGCATGGCGGGTTAGTGAACGCTCCGACTCCCCCATGGGACTCTGCTGTCGATGGGCCTTTAAGGCGTTTATTCCGATGGGAGTGGCGATGCTTGGGATGGCGGCCATCTCTCGTCTAATCAAGGCATTTGCGTTTCTTAAAAGATCCCCGAAAGAGAGTGAATAAACCATGGAAGTAAGTGACTATCTGGTTATCGCGATGTTTTTGACCTTCATTGGATTGCTGTTTACCGGTTTTCCTATTGCTTTCGTGCTCGGCGGCGTTGCCATGCTGTTTACACTTGTCGGATACTTGTCGGATATGTATCTCGGCACTATTACCGGAATCGATTTTACCGTGGTGGGAATGGTGGCGAATCGAATTTACAAGCTGATGGATAACTGGGTCCTGGTGGCCATCCCGATGTTCATTTTCATGGGTATGATGATGGATCGATCCGGTATCGCAGAAAAAATGATGCATTCCATGCAGGATTTATTTGGTAAAGTACGTGGGGGGCTCGCCATTACAGTCACTATTATTGGCGTCATATTGGCAGCCTCCACGGGAATCGTGGGCGCATCAGTTGTGTTATTGGGGCTTTTGTCTTTGCCGATTATGTGGAACCAGGGATATCGCAAGACCCTTGCTCTCGGTACCGTCGCAGCTTCAGGGACGTTAGGAATTCTTATCCCCCCCAGCATTATGTTGGTGATTATGGCGGATCAATTAGGGTTATCGGTCGGCGATCTATTCATGGGAGCAATTTTCCCGGGATTGCTTCTTGGAGGACTCTACATTTCCTACATTTTAATCGTCGGCTTTGTTACGCCTGATGCGGCACCCCTTTCTGCTGAACGCCGTCCATTCGAGCTACGGGTGCTTTGGGATGTGTTCCTTACCGTTCTCCCACCGGCGGCTTTAATCGTGGTCGTGCTTGGCTCCATTTTTGCCGGAATGGCCACACCAACCGAAGCCAGCGGTGTCGGCGCGTTGGGAGCTACGGTATTGGCATGGTTCAATAAGCAGTTAAATTTTAAAGTGCTCAAAGAGGTATCCATCGGAACTTTCAAGTCGCTTGGTTTTATTTTCGGCATTTTTGTGGGAGCGACATGTTTTGCCCTAGTGCTTCGGTTGTTGGGTGGAGACGAATTCATCGAACGGGCATTGACCGGTCTCCCCCTTGGACCTTACGGTATTTTAGCAATTATTCTCGGCGCGGTTTTTTTTCTCGGATTTTTCCTCGACTGGATTGAAATCAGTCTCATCATTCTTCCCCTGCTGGGACCAATCGTCACAAAATTAGGATTCGAAGTAAATGGCTACGGTGTGATCGACAATCCGGAACTGATATGGTTTATCGTACTGGTGGCGGTCTGCCTGCAAACCTCGTTTTTAACCCCTCCGGTGGGATTCTCGCTTTTCTTTTTGATGGGCGTAGCACCGAAGGACACCGAACTCATCCACATCTACAAGGGGATTATCCCCTTTGTAATTTTGCAACTCATCGGGTTGCTGATCGTCATCATTTGGCCGCAACTGGTCATCTGGCTGCCGGCTGTCGCCTATGGATAATAAAAACGGCTCTCCCACGTATCGAATGCAGGGCCACGTCATTTAGACACGTAATTACTTGGATATGCTTAAATTCGATTATTTTTCGGAATCGTGGAAATCCCAAGCACCAAAAAACAAATAAAAATCAATGACCAAAATACAAAATTCAAAACATTCAGATCGGCCAAGAGATACTAGATAACTCATTAGAATGTTTCGATCATTGGATATTGGAATTTGGGTATTGTTTGGAATTTTTAGCCTGCAATTAGAGAATCAAATTGTCGTCATCTGGCTGAATTACGATCTACTTTGACGTCACCGTTGTGTCGATTGGATACGCTATTCGCAAAAATGGATAACTGTGGTACTAATGTTATTTGTAATTGGTCATCTGTCATTGGTAAATAATGCGATGGGTCAGAACTAACTTACCCAAAATCAACTTTCGAACTACAGGGAATGAAAACGACTATGAACAAAGAAGAATTAATTAAAAAACTGGAGTCAAAGGCAGTGGGGCTTAGAAAAGATACGGTATCCATCATAAAGGAGATGGGAACCGGCTGGTTGGGGGGATCATTTTCTTCTGCGGATATCATTACGGCTCTTTTATTTTACCGAATGAAACATGATCCCCAAAATCCAAATTGGAATGAGCGAGATCGGTTTATCATGTCCAAAGCCCACTCCTGCGAAATTGTTTACGCGGCCCTTGCAGAAGCCGGTTATTTCCCAAAGGAAGACCTCAAAACATACAGTCATTTGGGTTCGCGGCTTCAGATTCATGTCGATTGCAAAACCCCCGGAATCGATTGCAGCGGGGGGTCGTTGGGATTGGGACTCTCCTTTGCGGTTGGATCCGCCATGGGAGCTTACATCTCTAAAAACACATTCAATCTAATGGCAAATCCACGGACAAGAAACGCGCAATTCCGTGTCTACTGTATTTTAGGCGACGGGGAATGCAACGAAGGGCAGGTTTGGGAGGCCGCACAAAACGCTTCCCATTATCGATTGGACAATCTGACCGCTATTGTCGATCACAACAAATTCCAATCCACTGGTCCTGTGAAGGTTAAGATGGACACCTTGTCATTGACCGATAAATTCAGCGCCTTTGGGTGGGAAACACGAGAAATGGACGGCAACAATCTTTCCGAGGTGGTCGATACGTTGGATTGGGTTCTCACCGTCAAAGATCGCCCCCAGGCAATTATCGCTCATACGCTCAAAGGGAAAGGGGTGCCTTCACTTGAAAATTCAAACTGTCATTCTGTAAACATGACAGATGAGTTACAAACAGAATGCTTCGCAGTCTTGGTAGATTAAACATACGACCGCTCGATAGCGCAGGAATTTACCGAAAAAGTAACGTTGTAGCCACTAAGCCGCCAAGGCACAAAGAAATCATATGTAAATTACGCCTTTATCAAAAAAAGAAGCGTACATCGTTAAATAAATTGACACAAAGGATACAGTTAAAATCTTGGTGTCTCAGTGTCTTGTGGCCGAAACCAATACCAGAAGAAAAGAGAGGATGTCATTATCGTGAAAAGCAGCCATATAAAACCAACCAGAGATATTAAAGAGAATATGTATGTGGCACACAATCGTGCGCTTATCGATCTCGCCAAGGAGAATGAGAAAATAGTCTCCTGCTATGCTGATTTTCCGGCAGGCGACGTCGGTGAGTTCTTCAAAGAACACTTTCCGGACAGGTGCATCGATGTGGGAATTGCAGAAGGTCATCTGATTACATCCGCAGCCGGTCTGGCAAACGCTGGTTTTATTCCGTTTACCCACTGTCATACACTGTTTGCTATTGGAAGAGGATATAACCAAATAATACAGAATGTTGCGTATGACAACAAAAATGTAAAAATCGTGCTTTGCAATTCAGGCGTGATATGGGGGGGAATCGGTCCTTCCCACCATTCCGTAGAAGACATTGCAGCCCTCCGGGCGGTGCCAAACCTGGTCATTCTGTCGCCTGCGGATTCTGTTTCATCGAACAAGGCCACCCGGGCAGCTGCAGAGTATGACGGTCCTGTCGTTCTCCGATACCCTTCTGTTGCGGAAACACACCCAACCATCTACACCGACGATCTTGTTTATAAAGTTGGAAAAAGCGTGATGCTTCGGGATGGTAATGATGTGGCGATCCTTGCAACGGGACCTCTTGTAAACGATGCGCTCGAAGCATCGGAAGCGCTTGAAAAAACAGGTATTCGAGCAAAAGTGCTCGATATTCATACCATCAAACCGATTGACGAGGAAG
>JAHEHB010000573.1 GCA_024644775.1 Deltaproteobacteria bacterium | reverse complement strand
TTCAGAATCAAGACCGGCCTGCCCCTGGCTACCTATTTCTCCGGACCCAAGATCAAGTGGATTCTGGATAACATTCCTGGCACACGGGAGCGCGCCGAAAAGGGCGAACTGCTCTTTGGCAATATGGACAGCTGGTTGATCTGGAATCTGACTGGCGAAGATATAACCGATGTAACGAATGCTTCGCGAACGTTGTTAATGAACTTGAATACACTCGATTGGGATGAAGAAATTTTAAGCATACTTGATATCCCTCGTAGCATGCTGCCTGAGATTCGATCCTCGTCCGAAGTATATGGTCAGGGAAAAGGCGCATTAGGTGGCATACCGGTAGCAGGGGATTTGGGCGACCAGCAGGCCGCGCTCTTTGGGCAAACCTGTTATTCAACCGGGGAAGCCAAGAACACATATGGTACCGGCTGTTTTATGCTGCTCAACACAGGCGAAAAACCTGTGCCCTCTAAATCTGGTTTGCTGACAACCCTGGGGTACAAAATCGGTGACCAATCGGCAATCTACGCGCTGGAGGGATCGATCGCCATTACTGGTGCGCTAGTGCAGTGGCTGCGAGATAATTTGGGTCTGATTGAAAAATCGCAAGATGTGGAATCACTTGCCCAAACAGTGAAAGACAACGGCGGAATTTACTTTGTCCCTGCATTTTCGGGATTATTTGCCCCGTACTGGCGCAGTGATGCGCGCGGCGCGATCGTTGGGATGACGCGATATGTCAACAAGGGACATATAGGCCGGGCAGCGCTTGAAGCAACAGCCTTTCAAACACGCGAAGTACTTGATGCCATGGAAGTAGATTCGGGCGTGAAGTTGACCGCGCTCAAAGTCGATGGCGGAATGGTATTCAATGAACTGTTGATGCAGTTCCAGGCAGACATCCTGAACGTCCCTGTTATCCGGCCTAAGGTTGCTGAAACCACTGCTTTAGGCGCGGCGTATGCTGCCGGGTTGGCAGTTGGTTTCTGGAAGAATTGCGATGAACTGCGCGCTAACTGGGGCAAAGATAAGGAATGGCAACCGAAATTGGACGAGGCATCACAAAAGGCTTTGTATGCTGGTTGGAAGAAAGCTGTGACACGAACGTTCGATTGGGTTGAATAGCATGATAGGAATAGAAATTACGTAGTATTCAAAAACGTCTAGGAGAATCTCCTAGACGTTTTTTCTTTTGGATACTTATCAGTCTAATTCTGATGGCATCAAGGTTTAATATCCCAGAGCCGGGCATTTGTTATTTCACAGCGTGTACCGTAGTCACGATTGGTGCCTGAAATAATCCCATACCCGAATTTACCGCTCGTATCTCTATCCTTAGATAAGGTGTATTCCCCTATGAATTCGTCATCCACATAGACAAAAGCCTGATTGTCGGAGACCAGCAGCGTAAACTTGGCTTCAGCAGGGTTTCCAAAGTCCAGTCGCCCCGTTCCCCTTGTCTTTCCTAATTCATAGTAGTATTTTGATTTTGTAATCGTAAAATATATCCGCGATTTATCAAGAACCACTCCGTAATAATCATTATAAGTCTCTCCTTCTTGCACTCCAAACACAATCCCGCAACCAGATGTGTCCGAAGTTTCCATTGCCGTACTCCATTTAATATCAGCATTGAAGACAAATTGATCAAATTCATCATCAAAGTACCAATATCTCAGCCAACCTATTTGGGCAAATTCCTCTCGAAAATCATCCAATTCAACATAATTACCATCTGAAGATGAAATCAGACCTTCATCCTCAAACATCTGAACCTGCGAGAACAGGTTGTCATATATTTCAGTCGCAACTACATCCGGAGTAAAAGTAGGTTTGGGCGTGGATGTCGGCCGAACAGTATTAGTGGGTGTGGGCTGTGGTGTATTGGTTGCCGGCACTTTGGTTGGTGCTGGTGTCGGTGTTGGCGTCGCAGGTGCTACCGAGGCGCATGCCATCGTCGCAAGCAACAAAGCCAAAATTGCAAAAACAAGATAATGTGAGCGGTTTTTCTTCATTTTATACCTCCTCCTTCTATATCCATGATATAAAATTTTTAGTCGCGTTTCAATGACATATATCCCTTGTTTAATGGACTTTTGTCGCCGCATGAATCCTTCTGCTGCAAGTTCATAATCTCCCTAATAAATAGCTTACAATAGAGAAAGCTCTACATCAAGGAGAAACAATGCTAAAAGAAGAAGCAATCGGCCATGTTCTGGAAACTTTCCAGCGCATCGAAATAACCGAATATCATATCTACAAGCGATTAGCAAAAAGGATAAAGCATCCAGAAAACCGGCTTATCCTGGAACAGATCGCTGAGGATGAATTGCGTCATAGCGAAGATTGGAAAAAATATACCCAGCGTGATATCAAACCCAATATGTGGGAAGTTTGGAAATATTACTTAATCAGTCGCTTATTTGGCTTCACCTTTGGCATCAAATTAATGGAACGTGGTGAGGAGAAAGCTCAGGCCAACTACGCCGAACTCAAGGGCAAGATTCCTGAAATCGACAATTGGATCCATGAAGAGGAAATCCACGAGCAAAAACTTCTAGCTATGCTGGACGAGGAACGCCTGCGCTACGCCGGCTCGGTTGTGCTAGGTCTGAACGACGCCCTGGTAGAATTGACCGGCGCGCTGGCCGGCCTGACACTGGCACTGCAAAACGTCAAACTGATTGCGCTCTCCGGCCTGATCACGGGCATTGCTGCATCGCTCTCCATGGCTGCATCCGAGTACCTGGCCACCCGATCCGAAGATACCGATAAAAACCCCGTCCGCGCGGCTGTTTACACCGGTATCGCTTATATTATTACGGTCATCTTGCTGGTTTTACCTTACCTGATCATCCCGAACTACATCATAGACCTCATCATCACCCTGACTGTCGGTGTGCTGATTATCGCCGTCTTTAATTACTATATTTCCGTTGCCAAAGATGAACCATTCCGCGCACGCTTC
>JAHEHB010000572.1 GCA_024644775.1 Deltaproteobacteria bacterium | reverse complement strand
GTTATCATCGTTCAGTGTGCCGGTCTTCTCCATGATATTCAACGACGGCATGAAGATCATGCAGTTAAAGGGGCTGTCTATGCAAGGCAAGTTCTAAAAGTTTTTCCATTTAAATCCCACGAAGTCGATGATATCTGTCGAGCGATACGCAACCATGAAGCTTTTAAAAAAACCGTAAAAGCAAGCAGTTCTGATGGTGGGCTTGTATCCGACTGCCTTTATGATGCCGATAAATTTCGGTGGGGTCCTGACAACTTTACGGATACGGTATGGGCCATGGTGTCCTTTTTTAACATCCCAGTTGTCCAGTTTATGGATCTTTATCCGGAAGGAATGGAAAAACTTGCCAAAATAAAGCATACATTTCGGACGAATACCGGAAAAAAATACGGTCCCCAGTTTATCGATCTCGGGCTTGCCATTGGAAAGGAACTGTTTGATGTCATTCAAACAGAGTTTGCACATTTGTTATAATCGTGTATTCATATATTCTAAAGAGTGCCCATCCGCGAATCGTGGAGGTACCATTAAGTGTTTAATTCAGAAATGAGCAATTTTTTCGTTGAGCAAGGCCGCACAAGGGTTTGCGGTGAGACGTACTCAACGTACGTCGCAACCGGAAAGCCGCGGAGAACGCCGCTCGGCGGAAAAAGGGCCATTTCTGGATGGACACTAAATAAGCGAGTGAACGTGTGGCTGTCTATCACATTCATCATCATTGCAGCCACTGCGATTTTGGGTTCGAGTCCTTGCGTCAAAGCCGGTGAAAAGGATGTTCCTTTTTATCCGGGTGAAAAACTGACGTTTCTCCTTAAATGGACGATTATACCGGCGGGAGAGAGTGTTCTTGAAGTGCTTCCCATGGAAACCATTGATGGCGTTAAAGTCTACCATTTTTTGCTGACGGCAAAATCAAATGCCTTTATCGACACCCTCTATAAGGTGCGGGATAAAGTGGATGCTT
The DNA here is from genome assembly GCA_024644775.1 of Deltaproteobacteria bacterium. The sequence goes on along the minus strand of JAHEHB010000572.1, from coordinate 1,996 downwards.
ATGCAAACGCTGAAATGACCCATTCGTTGCTGTATAAAAAAAAGCAGCACGAAGGAAATACCAAAAGAGATATTGTTGTAAATTTCGATTGGCAGAACAACAAAGCCCAATATACCAACTTAAAAGATAAACGGCCGCCCATTGACATACTGCCCGGATCATTTGATCCATTATCCGCGTTTTATTTTGTTCGCCTGTTTGATTTTCAAGAAAAATCGAAAATCGAGCGTCCGGTCACTGATGGAAAAAAATGTGTCATCGGCAAGCTTTCTGTCATTAAAAGGGAAACGCTTAAACTGAAAAGTGGTACATACGACACGTATCTCATAGAACCTGAACTGAAACATATTGGGGGTGTATTTGAAAAAAGCAAGAATGCTAAAATTCAAATGTGGGTCACTGCGGATAAGCGAAGAATTCCAGTAAAAATAAAGAGTAAAGTCGTGGTAGGAAGCTTTGTGGGGGAACTTGTTTCAGCTGAGTTTAACGGGGCACAACTTAAGTAAGGTATCAGATGAAATCCACGGAAAAGAAAAACATGGAAAATAACGGAGCCTTGTCCGGAATATTGGTTCTGGATCTGTCCCGTTTGCTTCCCGGACCGTTTTGTTCCATGATCCTTGCTGACCATGGTGCGCGTGTGATTTCGGTGGAGGACAAACGTTTTTTATCTGACGACCTCTTCATTTCCGAGGTCAATCGAAACAAAGAGCACATGTCCTTAAATTTGAAAACCCGGGAAGGCAAGGAGATTTTTTTTCGCCTGGTCAATAAAGCGGATGTCTTGCTTGAGGGATTTCGACCGGGGGTTGTCCACAGACTCGGAATTGACTATGATACAGTTCGTAACATCAATCCAAAAATTATTTACTGTTCCATTACAGGGTACGGTCAAAGCGGGTCCTACCGGAATCGAGCCGGACACGATGTGAATTTTCTGGGCTGTTCGGGTGTTCTTGATCTTATGGGTGAACCGGATCGACCCCCCTCCATACCGGGTGTCCAAATCGGGGACATTGCAGGGGGAGGAATGAACGCCGCCATTGGAATTCTTCTGGCGATGTGGGCCAGGGAAAGGACCGGTAAAGGTCAACATATCGATATCTCCATGACAGACACAATGGTAAGCTTTTTACCACTGGCCCTTTTTTTACATCAACGCACAGGAGAATTCCCCAAACGCGGTGATTCCACGCTTTCCCACAGGTACGCTTTTTATAACACCTATGAAACCGCCGATGAACGATACATTTCCATCGGTGCTGTGGAAAATCGTTTTTGGAAGAATCTTTGTGATCACTTGGGTGTTCCGGAATATGGGGCACTCCAGTATGACGAAAAACGCCGGGAAGAGATCATCGGTTTTATGCGCGGAACGTTTAAGAAACAAACGCTTGACCAGTGGGAAACCGAGCTCGCAGATCTTGATGTGTGCTGGGGACGAATTCAAACACTTAAAGAAGTGTTGGAGGACCCCTTTTTTCGGGAAAGGGAAATGGTTGTGAGCATGAGTCAAAAAAACGGAAAAGAGACCGCAACCCTTGGGACGCCGATTAAACTGAGTGAAACACCGGGCTCGATTCGAACGCTGCCGAAGGGTTTTGGAGATAGTACGGTTTCAATCCTCAAAGAATTCGGTTATACAAAAAACCAGATACAATCGTTTGCCAAAAAGGATGTGTTTTAACAAAACTCCAGGAATCGATGTGTATATTTATAAAACGATAGAAGCCATGGTGACCTATGAAAAAGATATTGGTGATGAGTGATAAAAATGAAGATCTGAATACGATGTCGAGCTTTTTGGAGGATTTAATTCCAGATTGTCTTGTCATTCCTGTTCAATCAGGAATTGCAGGGATAGAAAGCATAAAGGCCGAATCTCCGGAAATGGTTCTTCTGGATCTTGAAATAGGAGAGATAGACCGGTACGAAGTGTGCAGAACATTGACATCTAAAGAAAACACAAAACACATCCCGATTCTTTTAATGACTG
>JAHEHB010000197.1 GCA_024644775.1 Deltaproteobacteria bacterium | reverse complement strand
TACCTAAATCCGTAAAGATTTTGACCTGCTTCGGCCATCCTTCCTCAAGAATTTGAGTGTACTCCTTACTGCGGATCTCCAAGGGCTGAAGGGCGAATTTTTTGGTCATATCCTTGAACTCAGGTGTGTCCACCGACTGTGCAAAGGCATCCTCCAATTTTTTTACAATTGCCGGATCTAAACCCGCCGGTCCATGGACCGAGAAAAACGTGTCATTGAGATAGTTGTAACCCAGATTAAGAAACGTCGGGATGTCCGGAAATTCGGTCATTCTTTCTTTTGTATGCACGGCAAGAACTCGCAGCTGTCCTTGCTGAACCATGCTAACGAACTTAGGACCGGAGGAGCACGCCTCAACATGACCGCCTAACACGGCAGTCATAGACGGCATGGACCCTTTGTACGGTACGTGAATGAGTTTGATTCCCTCCGTTTCAGCAGCCACCTCCATGGCAATGTGCATGGGAGACCCAGATCCAGTGGTCGAATATTTGACTTTCCCATTGTTTTTTCGAGCATAGTCAATAAATTCTTTCCATGTCTTCCAGGGTGCATCCGCTTTGACCACAACGCCGGAGGAAACCGCAGCGTATGCAAAAATGTGGGTAAAGTCAGCCAATGGCTTATAAGGCACCTTTCGCTGAACCGGAATACGAAATATCCCTGTGGAAGTTCCGGCAGACAGTATATACCCGTCTGGCTTCTCATTGGCCAATACACCCAACGCCACCGTGCCGGCACCGCCGGTTTTGTTAATCATGACAAATGGGTGACCCAACACCTTCTCAGCCCCGGCAGCAAGTACTCTGGCGCTGGTGTCCATGGATCCACCGGCTGAAAACGGGATATACATGGTCACTGCTTTCGTTGGATAATCCGCAGCAAGCGTTTGGCTTACCATGACCGCAAGATTCGCCACGATCATCGCAGCAACCAGAATCACTACTTTTTTTTTGCCTATTTTCATTTTTGCCTCCTTTTGATTGATCAATTAAATGTATCTGGTAAATGTCTCTGGTAAATGTCTCCGGTAAATGTCTCTGAATTTCTATAACATATTCCAATATTCCAATTGGGGCGATGCCCCTAACTTGTACTACCAGACCGCCTGCGGTGACTTCGCATAATTCCGAGAATAGACAATGCCGTCAGTACCAGGAAACCGCACGCAATCGGTCTGGTGACAAATATACCCAATGAACCGCTTGACATAAGAAGCGATTGTCGCAACGCCGCCTCACCAATGGGACTTAGGATAAATGCGATCAACAGCGGTGCGGTGGCGAACTCAAACTTCAACATAAAGAACCCGACAATTCCGAACACAACCATGATTCCTACATCAAACAACGAATGCTGGATGGCATATGAACCGACGACGCAGAAAATAAATACGATCGGGAATAGAATATTTCGAGGAACTTTGCTCAAGTACGCCGCATACTTCATGGTCATTGTACCAATTATGTAATATACGATATCACAGATAATAAAGCCAACAAATATCGCATAGATAATTTTGGCATGATCGCGGAAAAGGAGGGGGCCCGGAATAAAACCCTGAATCATAAAAGCCCCCATGATGACGGCCGTAATGATGTCACCGGGAATTCCGATGGTCAGCAAAGGGATAAAGGTTGCCCCTACCACTGCACTGTTGCCGGACTCTGAAGCAGCAATGCCCTCAAGAGATCCTCTTCCAAACTCGTCGGGATGCTTGGAAGCCCTTTTGGCTTGGCCATAACTCATAAACGAGGCAATCCCGGTACCGATACCGGGAATGATGCCGATTCCAGTTCCTATTACAGTTCCGCGGAAAATTGTACGCAAAGAGCCTTTAAGCTCTGCCCAGGAAACACGATTATCAGCAGGATCGGAAGAATGCTTGATTACGAACTGATCTGCATGGGTTTCAGATTTTCTCCCCAACTGATACAGAACTTCAGACAACGCAAAGAGACCGATGAGTAAGGGAATAAGAGAGATACCACCGTCCAGTTCAACGATATTAAAGGTCAGGCGTCGGGAAGTCATAATGGGATCCAGCCCCACTGTCGCAAGCAACAGCCCGATTGTTCCCGAAACAAGTCCTTTCACCATAGATCGTCCAGCCACACCCGCAACAATGGTTAAAGAAAAGGCAATGAGCATGGCAATTTCAGGTGGGCCAAATCGTAAAGCAATGGCAGCCAGTGGTGCGGCAACGGCAATAAGTACAAGATCCGAACAGAAATCTCCCAATGTGGATGCGTATTTGGCCATTTTGAGGGCTTTTACGCCCTTGCCTTGTTTTGTTAATGAATAGCCATCCAGTACCGTTGCCGCTGATGCCGGAGTACCGGGAGTATTCAGGAGAATCGCTGTTATAGAACCGCCAAATATTCCCCCTTTGTAAGCGCCGACCAACAACATGATGGACGTTACAAATTCCATATCAAAAGTCAAAGGCAGTATCAGGGACACCGCCATTGTGGCTGTCAGTCCGGGAATCACACCGACAACAAGGCCAAGGGAAGAACCGATCACAATGGCTATCAGGTGCTTCCAATGGAATATGATCTCGAAACCGGAGATGAGGTTCTCTATCATTTCCTACTCAAAGACGCGGCCCTTGGGAAAATGGACCTGCATCACGAAGAAAAAAAATAAGTAAACACAAATTGTAACCGATACCGATACGATCGCTATTTTGGTTGGCTTTCTAATGTCCTGAAGTATCAGCAAACAAGCTAAGGCTAGGGGCGTTGATATCAGGAACCCGATATATTTCATTGACAAAACATAGGCAGCAATCACGATGGCGGCCTTATATGCTTGCCTTTCTTCACGAACACTCAGCCATGCTTCACTCGATCTTTTTATAGGTCCGGATTTTTCTCGAATCATGATCAATAAAAGGTGTAAGGCAGCCAATCCTGCGATAATCCAAGCGGCAACCGTAGGAAAAAAGGCTGGGGAAAGGCTGACAAATTCAAACTCTTCTTCCAGTTCTATATAGTTTGGAATAATAGAATAAATCACGATAAGCGCACCAACGAAGATAGAGAGCGCGGTGATCTTTTCACGCTTTGAATATTTCAAACGATTCTTCCTCTAAGTTTTTGCCAAACGATTTTTTGAGATTCGACCGTCCTATTGGGTTTAACGCAGGTTTTAGAAATATTTTGACCATAGCTCATTGTCAACCTTTTTATTGTTCCACCCGTGGAAGGGGAGAAAAACCCTTGCCTTTAGACGAAGACGTCAGTTTCGATGAGTTTCCAGGTGTCAGGTTTCGGGCCTTCGCCGCGACGTAGTGGCTTCGGCCACGCAGGCGGGTGTCGGAAAGAGTAACTTCTATACACAGAACGCTCATATGAGACTTCGTGTGGCCGGAACAGTGAAAAGACTGAACGTCGAACATCGAACGTCCAACATTGATGGCGCTGCGCTTTATTCAATTTTGAAACAAGCAAACCGCAGAATCCTCCAAGGCGGACAAGTTTCGAAGGATAGATTCGCTCCCGGCCTTCGTAGCCACTTCGGCGGAGTAGGCTTGCTCAGTATTTTTTTAAAATTGACAGAATACAATATTCGACGTTGGACGTTCGACGTTCATTAGTTTCTTTTTCAATCAAACTGGCCACTTCGGTGGCCAGCGGCGGCGTTGAACAATGATTTGACCTGACAATAAAAGAAGGCTACAAATATAATTTCTATGATGATCGTTAAAGGCTGGAAGCTCGACGCTCAATTTTTAGGTGACCCTATGATGATAAACGAAAAACCCACGGTCTGTCAGATTTGCGGTTGCAATTGCGGTCTTGTTGCCACTATTGAGGAGGGGCGTGTAGCAAAAGTAAAAGGGGATCCGCAAACGCCTCAAAACAACGGCGGTATCTGTATCAAGGGAAGATATTCTCCGAAGATTGTCGACGCGCCGGACCGCATTCTGCATCCGATGAGAAGAAAAAAGGATGGTTCAGGATTTGAATCCATCGGATGGGATGTAGCGCTCGGTGAGATCGCGGCACGACTGCAAGCGATAAAAGACAGATACGGCCCGAACGCATTGGCCATCTATCGGGGACGGTCCACGCGGTTTATCGACCGGGCCTTTATCTCTGCCTTTGCACGGCTTTATGGAACACCCAATGTCACCGGAGTCTGGACGCTATGTGTAGGGCCAAAGGTCATCGGCTACCAGGCTACCTTTGGCACCCCGCTTTTCCCTCGCTGCGATTTTAAAAACGCAAAATTGATCCTACTGTGGGGCACCAACCCGGCGGATACAAAAATGCATCGTTATTTTCAGCTTCCCCGAGACATTCGGGCTGCTATAAAGGAGGGAGCCGAACTTGCCGTTATTGATCCGAGACGGCATCGGTTTTCAAAGGAGGCGACACTTCATTTGGCCATTACACCGGGCACAGATACGTATCTGATACTGGCTTTGATAAAAATACTGATTGAAAAGGGCTGGGTAGATGAAACCTTCGTACGGGAGCATACCACAGGTTTTGAACAGTTATGTGAGGTGGTACAAAAAGTGGATCTTACCGAGGCTGCTCACCGGACCGGTATTTCAATAGATACCATAACCGCTCTTTCTAAAAAAATAGGGACGATCAAACCGGCATCCATTGACCGAAGAGAGGGGGTTATTCATCAGGCCAATGGCACACAAATCAACCGGGCCTTGGCCATCTTAACCGCGATAACCGGCAATGTGGACGTATCAGGGGGACTGATTTTTACCGACACACCACAGTGGAATAGCGCTTTGGGTATCATAGACACCGCAGATGCTCCGTCCATATGGGAAGAACAGTATCCGCTGGCAGCAGACGGTTCACAGGCACTTATAGATGCCATTCTCGAAGAGAGGCCTTATCCCATAAAGGGTATTATCTGCGTTTCCGGCAATCCTGTTTCTGCGTTGCCGCACACCACAAGGACCCTGAAGGCACTTCGGAAACTTGATCTACTGGTGGTCAATGATCTTTTCATGACAGAAACCGCACGCGAAGCAGATTTTGTGTTGCCCGGAGTTACTTTCTATGAAAAGGGGGAGCTTCACACCGAACCTTTAAAACCGGTGCCATGGCTGCAGGCGACAGAACCGTTAATAAGCCCGATCGGTGATGCCAGACCGGAATGGCGATTTATGGCGGATTTATCTGTGCATATGGGCTTTCAGGGCTTGTCCGGCTTCGACAATGAAGACCACATCATGAATCGTGTGTTTACAGATTCCGGAAGGCCGGAGCTTGACCCGGCTGCAATGAGAAGGGGCGTCAGACTGGGGCCCCGGAAAATCGGAGCACTCCTGATGGAGGGTTTTCATACACCAACGGGTAAAATCGAACTTTACTCACACTGGTTCGGCCGACAGGGGTATCCACCTCTTCCCGTGGCTGAAGACACGTGTGACGTTAATTCTCGGTTTCCTTACCGCTTGATTACCGGATCCAGGGTGGATCCATTTAATCATTCCCAGCATCGAAACATACCGGAACTTCTTAGCCAATGCCCCTATCCGGAAGCAGAGATTCCGCCGGCAATCGCTTCCGAGATAAACGTATCAACGGGAGACGTGGTGCTGATTGAGACCCAAGTGGGAACCCTTAAAATGAAAGTAAAGATCGTTGATGGGATGAATCCGAAAACCGTATCCATCCCACATGGATGGCCCGGAGATGAGAATGCCAATCTTTTGGTTGACGATAGGTTTCGGGATGCGGTCTCCGGAACCCCGGCATACAAAGCAATCCCCTGCACATTAACGGAGTCTTTTAATCAAGATTTGACGTCAACTGGGAGGGCAAAATGAAACAGCAACTGTTGGAATCACTGCCCCCATTTCTTGAAATTTTGGGACTTGATGAAGAACCAATGGGTATATTTTATACGGATCAAAAACCTGCAGACGGGTTTTCTCCTGCGGTTTCGGATCTTCCAACGCGCGAAAAAGAAATGAGGCAAAAGCAAGGCGGTGATCGGGGGTTGGGATCCTTCGGCGCGAAAGTTTTTTAAAACCGATGAGCTATCGTTTACCGTACCGTTTAACATGTTTATGGATATGGTGAATCGGTATCCTGAATCCTTTTTAAAGATGAAGACCTGGGCGGGGGTTTGAAAAAAAATCGAACGTAGCAAAAAAACGTGGGGAGAAAAATAGTAAATGGGAATTTTGAGATTACCCTATGGAAATGATTCGGATGTGCATCTTTCGTCGCCGAAATCAATCGAAATGATTAAAAAACATAATCCGGGCCAATATAGGAATGGATTTGTGGGTACTGTGGATCAATACATTACAGAGGAGATGGCGCCGCTGGGAATCGAGTCCGCATGGATATGGTTTAATCCCCACGGATCGTTATTCGACAAAGAGTTATATGAGAAGGAAAACAAGCACATCTATGAGATTTCAACGAAATATGAGAACCTGCATCCCTTTGGATGGTTGACCTATTTTAAGGATGAGAGCTCAGAGAAACGACACCATCGATTGAAACAATTTTTCGACGAGTACGGTTTTTGCGGCGTAAAGATAAATATTGAAGATGCGGTTTATACGAAACATGAGAATTTTCGTTTAAACAACATCTGTTTGGGACCGGAACTTGAGTTTATTGCACAGAACTATCCGAACAAGATCATTACATCTCATACAGGAATGAATGTAGAAAACAAAAAGGCGCATCCAAGCCTTATCGGAGCATTAGCAAGGCAATACACCACGCTCAGATTTGTAATGGTGCACACCGGCGCCTGTCCTGGAGCGATTGTAAATGACTACCATCTAGACGCCATTTATGTAATGCAACAAAACGAAAATGTTTCCGGTATACTCAGTATGATTAATCCTGCTTCGGTTTTAGATGTGTATCGCGCCGTTCGTGACGGCGTAATAAAAACCGATCAAGTTCTTGTCGGCAGCGATTACCCGTATAATAAAGCCGTCGGGACTCTGGACAGTCGATATAATCTGGCTTGTCATCCCGAACTTGAATTTTCCGAATCTCAAATCCATATGATTATGTCGGAGAACGCAAAGACGCTTATTCAACAATCGAAAAGCAATTAAGACGGGTTGCGCGGTCTCGGGGTAACGGATGACGCATACAATTTTGGGAAAATGGCTTATTTTGATTCAAAAATTTTTTGAATTTTTTCCGATAACACTAAGGTAAACGGTTCCTCCGATTGTCATCTTGATTTTCGGACAACGCTGATGAAAACGATAGATAGGGCAGCCATTAAACTATTGATAAAAAAAGCTTGCTGATAAGCACCGGTCGTATCCCTCAGAAATCCTGTGATCCAATGGGTGGCGATGGCCCCAAGCCCGTAAAAGGGCGTCCAGGCTCCAATAATGGTTCCCATAACTTTCCTGGGAAAGTAATCGCCGGCACATGCCCCGTAAATTGGAAAGGTTGCGCCGTAAAAGATTGCCATCAGCCCAACTAGAAAAAAAAGAATCCCCCAGGAGTTTCCCTTAAGAAGTAGACCGATAAGCGCCACGGTTATCATCGTGTTGGAGATTGTGATGGTTTTTTTCCGACCCAGGTAATCCGACAATGGAAGTACGATGAGCACACCCACTGTTTGGCAAAAACCGTGGATGGTGGCAAGAAGGCTTGCTTTTTCGAGAGGCATTTGTAGCTGATATTTGGCATAATCCACCATAAATGTTGTAATCCCGTATAAGGCATAAGATACAAAAAAGTAAGAAACACCGATCAGCCAAAACGTACGGGTTTTAAAGTATGAAAAAATCGACACGGCTTTATGGGAGATTGATGTTTCAGTCTCAACATTCGCTGCGATTTTTTGCTGGCCCCACGGTGCATATCCGGAAGATTCAGGACTGCTGCGGAGAAAGGAGCCGTTGACGATTACCATTACAAGCGCGGATCCGCCTAAAAAATACCAGGCAAACCGCCAGTTATAATTCCGGACAATCCAGGGAAACACTGCCCCCATTGTGGCAAAGCCCAAACCGTAACCAGTAGAAAGGATCCCCAATGCCAATCCCCTTCGGTGAGCTGCAAACCAGCGCTGTACAACCGTAATAACCGGAGTCCACATGCCGGTAGCCCCCAACCCCACAAGGGCATAAAAGAGACAGGCCGTCCATAGCTTGTTTGCGGTTCCCATAAGCAATACGCCAAGGCCAAGAATCAGTGCGCAACACGTAATCACACGCCTGGCCCCAAATCGATCGGTGAGATAGCCCGTAAAAGGGGTAATGGTAATGTAGATGAACAAATACGCATTGAAGATGGAGCCGGCTTCGGCCCTTGTGAAATCTAAGCTCCGTATCATCTCCGGCAGTATCACCGCGTATCCGAGGCGTGCCGAATAATTGATGAACAGATTGATAAAACAGGTTCCCAGTATGATCCAGGCCCAATGTAAAGAAAATTTTTTCGGCACCCTTTCTCCATCAAGTATTTCTCAAGAAATTTTCAATATGTTGTGAAATATCCTCCAGTTGATCGGGTCTGAACCATACAATTTCCGGATCTGCCCGAAACCAAGTGAATTGTCGCTTGGCATATCTTCGTGTATCCCGTTTCAAAATTCGGACTGCTTCCTCGTGGGAAAGCCTCCCTTTGATATAATCCATCATGTGTCGATAACCGATGGATCGCATGGATTTGAGGTTTTCAGAATAACCTTTATTTAAAAGTTTTTGAACTTCTTCAGCGAGACCCGCGGAAATCATTTCATCGACTCTTCGGTTAATTCGATCATACAGAAGGTTCCGCTCCATATTCAAACCGATTTTTAAGGTATCGAATCGGTGTTCGGAGAATCCATGTTGTTGATGATATTCAGATATGCTTTTCCCGGTGATGCGGTGTACCTCCAATGCCCGGATAATGCGATACGTGTCATTGGGATGAATTTTCTGTGCTGATATCGAATCTGCGCCACGAAGCTGGTCGTATAAATGTTGCGTTCCATGGCGTTTCGCAAGATTTTTCAACTCTTTCCGAATTACAGGATCGGATGTCTTGCCCTTAAAAAGACCGTGGGCAAGTACTCTAATGTAAAGACCGGTACCGCCCACAACAAAAGGGATCATTCCAGGCACGAAGCGACGCAATATGAGCTTTCTTGCCATCTTCGCATATGATGCTGCATCGAAGGGCTGATCTGGATCGATGATATCGATGAGGTGGTGGGGAATGCGACGACGCTCATCTTGTGACGGCTTTGCAGTGCCGATATCCATGTAACGATAAATTTGCATGGAATCGGCGCTGATAATTTCGCCCCTGAGTCGGCTGGCGATTTCGACTGAAACTGCCGTTTTTCCGATTCCGGTTGGACCACAAATGACAACAACTTTTGATTTAGCCGACATAGTGTTACACGATTGGTACGAATCTTCTATGGTCTTGAATCACGTAGAGAATAGAACATAGAAAACTTAAAAAAACAACGTATCACATGCTTTCTTCTATATTGAATATATAATAATTGCGTATGGATGTAGTGGCCTGAATTTTGCAGGTAATACTTCTCGGAGTTCGAAACCGGCATAGCTGAAACAGCCGGGAAGGGTGGTAAAAGGACTCCAAGTATTTC